>DASXOU010000365.1:0-3998 GCA_036494045.1 Polyangia bacterium
CTGGAACCCGTGCGGCAACGCGGTCACGGCCGCGGGCAAGCTCGTCTATCGCGCGACGGGCTCGTCGATGGATTCGAGCACGCTCGTCGCCACGGTCAACAAGGCGGTGCCGGCGATGGGCTACCTGCTGTTCGCCAACAGCGGCTACACCGGCTCGGCCACGGCCGATTACACGTACTCGAGTGGGCTCGCCGACGGCGGCGGCGGCGTGGCGCTGCGCGACGCCAGCAACAACATCGTCTGCTCGGTGTCGTGGGGCACGGCCAACAACGGCTTCGGCAGCGGCAACGCAGCGCCGGCCGAAGGCACCGGTAAGTCGATCGCGCGCCAGCCCAACGGCAAGAACACGCAGGACGACAGCGCCGACTTCGCCTCGTCGACGCCGACGCCCGGCGCCGCCAACTAAGCGGCGGCTTCTGGCTGCACCGCGGTGCAGGCGCGGCAGCGACGCGCGGCCAGCGGAATGTTCTCGAGACACTCGGGGCACGGCTTGGTCGCCGGCGGCGCTTCGTGCTTGTACACGCGGTTGACGATGCGCGTGACGATGAGGAAGAGCACGAGCGCGATCAGGAAGAAGTCGACGACGGCGCCGAGAAAGTCGCCGACCTTGAAGTTCAGCGCCGTGACCGTCCAGTTGCGCCACTCGCCGCCGCGCTGCACGGCGTTGACGAGCGGCATGATGATGTCGGCGACCAGCGCCGAGACGATCTTGCCGAACGCGCCGCCGATGACGACGGCGACGGCGAGATCGACGACGTTGCCCTTGAGCGCGAAGGCCTTGAAGTCTTGGATGAGCCCCATCCGCGGACGATATCAGCGACGGCGCACGCGGTCGAGCAGGTGCTCGGCGGCGGCGGCGCGCGCGCGGTCGGGCGAGCGCGCGCACTCGGCGAGCGGGGCGATGGCGGCGGCGCCGAGGTGCTTGATGGTGAGGCGCGCGCCCGCGCCGTTCCACGCCGGCGCCAGCGTGGCGCACAGGTGCGCGGCGAGGTTGGCGTCCGAGCGCAGCGACGGGTCGAGGGTGAGCGCGGTGTCCCATTCCTTCTCGGCGTCGCCGCGCCAGAGACGGCGGAAGTAGACTTCGCCGAGGGCGAGGTGGACCCAGCCGGCGCGCGGCTCGAGGATCGCTTGCGCGCGCAGGAGGCGATCGGCGTCGGCGAGCTGGTCGGTGGCGAGCAGGCCGGCGACGTGATCGCGCGCGGACTCGACCGGCGTCGGCGTCGCCGCGGGCGGCGCAGCGACGGGCGGCGCAGCGACCGGCGGCGGAGCGACGGGCGGCGGCTCCTTTTGCGCCGCGACGGCGACGGCGAGATCGGTCGCGACCGGCGCCGGCGCCGCCGCCGGCTCGTGGCGCGCAGCGACGGGCGGCAGCTCGCGCGGCAACAGATGCGCCGTCCACAGCCATGCCGTCACGCCGCCGCCGACGACGAGCATCGCCGCCAGCGTTCCGAAGAGCGCCGCCGGCCACGAGCGCCGCGACCGCGCCGGCGCGCGCGCCTCCGGCACCGTCTCGAGCGCCGCCAGAAACTCGTCGCAGTGGT
Organism: Polyangia bacterium; assembly: GCA_036494045.1. Taxonomy (GTDB): domain Bacteria; phylum Myxococcota_A; class Polyangia; order Palsa-1104; family Palsa-1104; genus JAQBQH01. The sequence continues at coordinate 1,542 of DASXOU010000365.1, forward strand.
AGAAGCGCGCGTCGCGCTCCTTTTCGAGCGCGCGCAAGATCACGCGCTCGAGCTGCGGGCTGATCTTCTTCTCCGGCGCCATCTTCCGCGGCGGCGTCGGCGCGGCGTTCATGTGCATGCGCAAGAGCGCCACGCTGTCGTCGCTGCGAAAGGGCTTTTTGCCCGTCACCATGCCGTACAGGATGACGCCGGCCGAGTAGATGTCGGTGCGATGATCGGCCTTCTCGCCGCGCGCCTGCTCGGGCGACATGTAGCTCGGCGTGCCCGCGACCATCTGCGGATGCGAGATGGTCGGCTCGTCGACGCTGATGATGCGCGCCAGCCCGAAGTCCAGCAGCTTGACGAAGTCGTCGACGCCGGTGGTCTCGGTCAACATCACGTTCTCGGGCTTGAGATCGCGATGCACCACGCCCGACGCGTGCGCGTGCCGGCACGCTTCCAAGATCTGCCGCATGATGCGCACGCCGCGCGCCGGCGTCATCGTCTCCTTGCCCATCTCCTTGTTGAGCGGGCGCCCGTCGACGTACTCCATCACGATGTACGGCCGCCGCCGCCACACGCCGAAGTCGAGGATCGACACGCAGTGACGATGCTGCAGCCGCGAGATGGCGCGCGCCTCACGCTCGAAGCGCGCCACCGCGTCGGGGGAGGCCGCGCCGCGCTCGTCGAGGAACTTCATGGCGACCAGCTTGCCCAGCTTCACGCGCTCGGCGCGATAGACCACGCCCATGCCGCCCGAGCCGAGGAGATCGACGATTTTCCAACGGTCGTCGACCACTTCGCCGACGGAAATGTCGCGCGAGGCGGAATGGGTCGCCATCGCCGGCGAGTATAGCTAACATTGGGCGTTCGGCATGGCTGACGCGCCCGATCCACGCATCGGCACGACGCTCGAAGGTCGCTACCGGATTCTCGAACGGTTGGCGGCCGGCGGCATGGGCGTCGTCTACAAGGGCGAGCTGACGGCGATCGGAAAGCCGGTCGCGATCAAGTTCCTGCACGACGCGCTCACGCTCGTCCCCGACGTGGTCAAGCGCTTCGGGCGCGAGGCGCAGGCGATGTCGAAGCTGGCGCATCCGAACCTGGTGAGCGTGCTCGACTCGGGGCTCGATCACGGCACGCCGTATCTGGTGATGGACTTCGTGTCGGGCAAGTCGCTGGCGGAGCTGCTCGCCGACGGGCCGCTGCCGGCGGCGCGCGCGGCCGGGATCGCGCGGCAGATCCTGGCCGGCGTCAAAGCGGCGCACGCCAACCACGTCGTGCATCGCGATCTCAAGCCCGACAACATCGTGCTCCTCGACGGCGTCGAGGGCGACTTCGTCAAGATCCTCGACTTCGGCCTCGCCAAGATGATGCGCGGCGACGACTCGGCGTCGCAGCTGACCAACACCGGCTTCGCGCTCGGGACGCCGGGCTACATGTCGCCCGAGCAGGCGCGCGGCACCGAGGCCGACGAGCGCAGCGACGTCTACGCCGTCGGCGTCATCCTCTATCACATGGTGACGGGGCGGAAGCCGTTCGTCGCCGATTCGCCGCTCGCGGTCTTGCGCATGCACATGGACGACGCGCCGACGCCGCCGACGACGCTGGCGCCACGCTGCTGCTCGACGGAGCTGGAGAAGATCATCCTGCGCGCGATGGCCAAGGATCCGGCGGCGCGCTGGCAGACGCCGGGTGCGATGGCGCAGGCGCTGTCGGGGACGCCCGAGGGCCGCGAGATGGGCAGCGAGGATCGCTCGTCGCCGCTCAGGCGCGCGCCGGGGCGATCGACGGGCGGCGTGCGCGCGATCTTGTGGACGGCGGCGCGCCTCGTGGTCGCGGCCGGCGTGATCGTGGGCGTGGTGATGGTGTGGATGGGGCTGTCGCATCGATCGCAGCAGAAGGTGAAGCGGCGCATCGACGACGCGGTGAAGATGGCGCAGGGCGCGTTCGAGTCGGCGAAGGAGGGCGCCAAGGTGATCACCGAGGAGCCCGGCAAGACGCCGACGCCCAGCGGGAAGAAGGAAGCGCCGCCGCCGAGTGGGAAGAAGGAAGCGCCGCCCAGCGTGAAGAAGGAGGCGCCGCCCAGCGTGAAGAAGGAGGCGCCGCCGCCAGCGTCGCCCGATCTCGGCAGCGCCGCGACGAGCGCGCCTGCCGACGACGACGAGGACGAAGACGACAACGTCGCCGAGCCGTCGCCGCCGAGCGATACGCCGGGCAAGAAGCTCGAGGAGGCGCTGGCGCAGGCCGAACCGCCGCCGTCGGCGACACCGGCGACCAAGAGCGGGCCCAAGCCGCCGTCGACGGCGCAGGCGCGCGCCGAGCTCGCCGCCGGCAAGATCGACGCCGCGATCCAGACGCTCTATGCCGTCCGCCGCCACACGCACGGCAGCGCCGAGGTGGCGCTCCTGCTCGGCCACGCGTACTTCAAGAAGCTCTGGCGCAACGACGGGCTGCGCGAGTACGACACCGCGATCA
>DASXOU010000366.1:0-16316 GCA_036494045.1 Polyangia bacterium
ACCAGCGCCAGCACAAGCGTCGAGCCGATGAAGTGCAGCGCGCGCGTGATGGGCTTGCGATGCTCGCGGACATAGTAAGGCCAGAAATCGCCGAAGCTCGCGATGCGGGCGGCGCTTTCACTTGGGGCGGCCGGCGTCTGCTCGCCGGTGATTTCGCGGGACATCGTTCGTCGCTCCTGGGAGCGATTCTACCACGCTAGAGCGTCTTCAAGTACTCGACGAGCGCGTTGCGATCGTCGTCGCCGAGCATCTGCGCGGCGGGGATGCGATCGACCGCGTCGCGCAGCGTCGCGGCGCTGCCGTCGTGGAAGTAGGGCGCGGTGGCGAAGATGCTGCGCAAGGTCGGCGTGTCGAAGTCGCAGGCGGTGTGCATGTTGCCGTCGACCTCGTCGGGCGCCGGCTGATCGATGAAGTCGCCGCTGGTCACGCAGGTGCCGATATCGTGGAGCAGCACCGTGCCGTTCTCGTCGAGCGTCGGGTTGCCGGTGCCGGAGTCGGTCAGATAGTCGCCGCTGTGGCAGGTCCGGCAGTTGGCCAGAAAGACGCCTTCGCCCTGCATCTGCTGCGCGGTGAGCGTGCCGTCGGGCGAGCGGTTCGGGTTCTCTTGAAACGGGATGGCGAAGTTGACGAAGTTCGCCAGCGACATGAGGTCGGCCAGGTTGGCCGGGTCGTTGCGGTGGTACGAGCCGCCCTGTTCGATCTGATCGGTCGTGTCGTAGTCGACGACCGAGTTGCGCAGCGCCTGGCGCAACAGGAAGCCGGTGTTGATGGGGCCGCCGCCGTTCGACGGCGTGTCGCGCGGCCCGACGAAGAAGCGCCAGGTGACCGCATCGGTGTAGCCCTCGAGGTGGCAGCTCGAGCAGGCGACCCAGAAGTTCTGCGTGATGGGAAACGCCGCCGAGTTGGCGGTGTAGAAGAGGCGCTGGCCGTGGCGCAGATCGGGCGGCATCGGATCGGTGGCGAGCGTGGGGATGGGATCGCCGTCGATGACCGCGGGCGAGGTCGCCGGCGCGGCCGACTCGTTCAGATCGAGGACGACCACGTTCTCGGTGTTGCGGCCGTGCACGTAGGCGTGGGTGCCGGCGTGATCGACGGCGATGCCCTCGAGGAACGCGGCCGGCAGCGGCCGCACCAGGCCCACTTCGACCTGTTGGTTGGCGTCGAACACGAGCACGTCCTCGCTCTGGCTGTCGGCGATCAGCGCCAGCTTGCCGTCGGGCGTAAAGGCGATCGCGCGCGGGCCGGAGACGACGTCATTGAAGGCGCCGGTGCCGTCGGTGTCGTCGATGGGCGAGAAGTTGAGGCGATTGCCTTCCATGGCGCCCGAAGGATCGAGCGTCGAGATCGCCGGGAACACCGTCGACTGGAAGTCGAGGGTCGGCTCGGGCGTGTGGATCGCGAGCAACAGATGCGGCGCCCACAAGTGGCCCGACACCGGATGCGGCACGACCGAGTAGACGCCGCGCACGACGCCTTGCGGAACGGTGCTCGTCGGATTCTGCGGCTGCTCGGCGAGATCGAGGTGCTGCGTCACGGTGAAGCTCGCCAGATCGATCGTGGTGATGCCGGCGCCGAGGAGCAGATGCGAGACGTACAGCTGCTTGCCGTCGGCGCTGATGCTGGCGCCCCACGGATGCTCGCCGACCGCGAGCGTGGCGACGACGCTGTCCTTCTGGGGATCGATCTTGGTCACCAGCGCGGCTTCGTGGCTGATGGCGTAGACGAAGCTGCCGTCGGGCGCGGCGACGATGCCGACCGGCGCGGCGCCGACGGGGATCGAAGTGAGCACGCTGCGCGACTTGGCGTCGATGACGAAGACCTTGTCGGCCGTCTGCGCGGCGACGTAGACCTTCTCGTCGTTGGGCAGGATGGCGAGCGCGCGCGGCTTGACCGGCGGCTCGTAGCGGCCGTTGGCGTCGACCGTCGGCGTGGGGCCGAGCGCGATCTCGCTCAGCTTGGCGCGCGTGGCCGGATCGATCACGGTGACCGAGTCGGCGTCGGTGTTGACGACCCACAGCGCGGAGTCGTCGCTGGTGAGCGCGATCGTCGACGAGACCGCGGGCGAGTGGGAGGCGCTGCGGCCGCCGCAGCCGGCGGCGAGAAGCAGGAGCGCGATGAAATTGATTTTCGTTTTCATGTCTACTTGGCCAACTTATAACTCCGGAGAGTGACACAAGTCGACTGCCGATCAACGCGCGGATCGCGGCAAAAGTGCAAACCATCGTCCGCACTTGCGCTCGCCGCCGGATCGTCGTCCGCGAGCTCCTCGGCGACGAAGAGGATGTTCGGCGGCAGGCGGGCGAGGCGCTCGAGTTGCGGCAGGATGTCGCTGGTGGCGTCGGCGGTCTGGACGCGCACCGCCGGCACGGCGGCGCTCATGAGGCGCGCCGAGCGGCGGGCGAAGACGATGACCTGGTCGCGGCCGGGCCAGCGCGCGGCGACCCGCTCGGCGACGACGACGGCGGCGGGCGGGCCGCGATGGATGACGAGCGGCGCCGAAGCGGCGAAGGCGAGCGCGGCCAACGCGGCGCCGACGACGAGGCCGCGGCGGCTGCGCGCGGCGGCGCGGCCGACGGCGACGCAGAGGGCGGCGACGAGCGGCAGCAAGTGGCGCGGCTGCTCGAGGACGTTTTGCGCGAGCAGCGCCCACAGCGCGTAGGGCACGACGACGATGACGCCCACGGCCGACGGGCGGCGCCAGGGCCAGCAAAGGATCGCGCAGCCGGCGAGCGCGGCGCCCAGGGCGAAGCGATCGGGCCAGATGCCGTCGTACACCAGATCGCGCGCGAACGCCGCCAGGCGCGCGGCGAGATCGGGGCGCGTGGTGACGGCGCCGCCCCAGTCGGCGAAGTGGCCGACGAGGTGCGTGCGGCCGAGGACGACGAGCGCGCGCGGACCGACGGCGGCGACGAACGGAACGAGCCACGCGAGCGTGGCGGCGGCGAAGGCGGCGAGCGCGGCGCGGCGCTCGTTTTGCGGGCGAACGCGCACGACCACGACGGCGAACGAGAGGGCGAGCGGCCAGTACGAGACGCGCGTGCCGATGGCGAGCGCGATGGCGGCGGCGGCGAGGACGACCGCGCGCGCGCCGGGAAACGTGAGCGCGGCGAAGGCGGCGGCGGCGAACGCGACGGCGGTGGCGTCGGCGAGCGCGGCGCCGCCGGTGAGCCACGGCTGCAGCGCGCCGGCCCACAACGCGAGCGCGACCCAGCCGCCGAGGCGAAAGAGCGCGAGCGCGGTGGCGCCGGTTGCGATCGCGGAGACCAACTCGGGCGAGCGCACGATTTTGCACAGGGCCACGTAGACGGCGTAGCCGGGAAAGTGCGGCTGGAACCTGGCGAGGTCGAAGTCGTCGACGGCGCGCAGAAAGCCGACCGCGTCCCAGGAGTCAGGGCCGTGCGCGCGCGTGGCGAAGCGAAGGGCAGCGACGGCGACGGCGGCGGCGACGGGCGCCAACGCGCGCCATCTCGGCGCGCCCATCACGCGGTGAGCGCTCGCGCTTCGATGAGCCCGCCGGTGCTGCCGAGCTCCGACGGCGCGGTGGCGCCGGCGCGCCCGAGCACGCGCTCGGCGGCGGCCACGCCCATCTCCATCGCCGTGTCCATGAACACGTAGCGGAACGCGCCCTGCCGGCCGACGCTGACGGCGTTGGGCGTCTCGGCCGCCCAGGCGAGCACGCGCGCGCGCTGTTGGCGGTAGTCGAGGTGGTAGATCGGATAACCCTCTTCGACGAACGACGAGTAGTAGCCGGAGAGATCGCGGCCGACGTCGGCGAAGCCGAGCGCGGCCAGCTCCTCGAGGCAGCGCGCGGCCACGTCGTCGTCGCTGGCGCGCCACAGGTCGTCGCCGACGTCGCAGGGCAGCTCCAGCATCAGCGACGTGCGGCCGGGCGGCGCCATCTCCGGGCTGCGACGGCGCGGCTCCTGGATGCGCGCGATGCGATAGCGCGGCTCGGAGACGTAGAGCCAGGTGTGCGGCGAGAACTCGGGACGATCGAGCAGGAAGTGCATCAAGCGAATGGCGCGGAAGCGCAGCCGCGAGGCCGCGCGCGCGACGTCCGACGGCAGCGACGCGCCGCCGAGCATGCGCGCGAACAGCGGCAACGACAGCGTGGAAATCACCGCGTCGCAGCGCAGCTCCTCTTCGCCGCGCGGGCCGGCGAGCTGTACTGCGCGCACGTTGCCGTCGCGACCACGCTCGACGCCGGTGACGCGCGCGCCGAGACGAAAGCGCGCGCCGTGGCGCTCGGCGACCGCGGCCATGCGCTCGAAGATCTGGCCGATGCCGAGGCGCGGATACCAGTAGCGACGGGCATAGGTGCGCGCGCCGCCGTTGCGCAGGCCGAGCAGGCGCAGGGCGACGTCGCCGAGCGACGGCAACGAGATCCGTTGCGCCGCCCAATCGGCCGAGATCTCCGTCGGCGGGATGCCCCACAGCTTGTGCGTATAGGGGCCGAAGAAGGCGTCGTACAGGCGGCGGCCGAAGCGCTGCATCACCCAATCTTCGAACGACACGTCGGCGCGCGCGCGGCTGAGGCGCTGCCGGCCGTAGCTGAGGAGCGCGCGGCCGCCGTCGACGAAGCCGGCGTTGCGGACGACGTCGTCGAGCTCGAGCGGATAGCGAAAGCGGCGGCCGCCGTGCAGGACGGCCGAGGAGCGCGTGCGCAACAAGAGATCGTCGCCGACGAGCTCCTTGACGACGCCTTCGAGCGCGCGCGACTTGGAGATGAAGCGGTGACCGCCGAAGTCGAAGCGGAAGCCGTCGCGCTCCTCGGTGCCGCACAGTCCACCGACGCGCGGCTCGCGCTCGATGACGGTGACCTCGACGCCGGCGCGCGCGAGGTGCCACGCCGCGGTCGTGCCGCAAGCGCCGCCGCCGAGGATGGCCACGCGCATGCCGGCACTATACCGCGACGGGGCTACGAGACCAGGGAGCTACTTGTCGCTGTCGTTTTGATCCTTGGTCGTGTCGCGGTCGATCTGGTTCTGCGTCTTCGAGGTGTCGTTGTCGATGTCCGACTTCTTGTCGACGTTCGGCTGATCGGGCAGCGCCGGCGTGCTCGATTGGTCGACGGTGTTGGGCACGCGCGTCGGCTTGGTCGCGTCGCCCGGCAACGCCGGCGTGGTGTCGTCGATGCGCCCCGCCTTCTCCTGCGTCGGCGTGCGCGTGTCGTCGGTCACCGGCGGCGTCGTCTCGCTGCCGGGCGCGCCGGCCGAGCCGCTCGTGCCCGAGCCCTGCGCCCAGGCGGCGCCGCCGGCCAGCGGCAGCGCGAAGAGCGCGATCCGTATCAGCTTGTACATTTCGAACCTCCGCCTCGTCCAACATTGCAGCGTTCGCGCCAGCGTGACATCTTGGACCGGTGACGGCTGCGCACGCTCCCTTGCCGACCGAGCTGACTCTTCGCCTGGCGAAGGTGCGCTTGCTCTGTCTCGACGTCGACGGCGTGCTCACCGACGGCAAGCTCTATTGGGCGGGCGAAGGCTTGTGGTCGCAGCGCTTTTGCGTGCGCGACGGCTACGGCATCAAGCTCCTGCAGGAAGCGGGCGTCGAGATCGCCGTGCTCTCGGGCGGCGACGTGCGCTCCGGCCGCGATCGCTGCGCCTCGCTCGACATCCGTCACGCGCACTTCGGCGTCGTCGACAAGGTGGCCGCGTTTCGCGACGTCGCCGGCACGCTCGGCCTGTCGGCGGCCGAGGCCGCGTTCATCGGCGATGAGCTGGTCGACGTGCCGCTGCTCGGCGAGGTCGGCTTCGCCGCGACGGTGCCCGACGCCGTCGACGAGGTGAAGGCGGTCGTGCACTACGTGACGCGGCGGCCGGGCGGCGACGGCGCGGTGCGCGAGCTGTGCGACCTCATTCGCGCGCACCGATCGTGAGCGAGCGCCCGTGAGCGCGCATCCGCTGGTCGCGCTGTTGCAAAAGCGGAAGAAGCGAGTGGTCGGCCTCATGTCGGGCACGTCGCTCGACGGCATCGACGCCGCGCTCGTCGACATCGAAGGCTTCGGCGCCGATGCCCGCGTCGCGCTCGTCGACTTTCGCACCACGCCCTATTCGCCCGCCGAGCGCGAGGAGATCCACGCGCTCTTCACCGGCGACGCCGCCGCGTTGTGCCAGGGCAACTTCCGCATCGGCGCGCTCTTCGCCGACGCCGCGAACGCGATCGCCAAGGGCCACGCGATCGATCTCGTCGGCAGCCACGGCCAGACCGTCTGGCACCAGCCGCCCAGCATGGGCGGAATCGCCTCGACGCTGCAGCTCGGCGAGCCGGCGCTGATCGCGGCGCGCACCGGCGCCGTCACCGTCGGCGATTTCCGCGTCGCCGACGTCGCGCACGGCGGCGAAGGCGCGCCGCTCTTGCCGTTCGCCGATTGGCTCTTGTTCCGCGCGCCCGGCCGGGTGCGCGCGCTGCAGAACATCGGCGGCATCGCCAACGTCGCCCGCGTCTCCGACGATCGCGACGCCACCATCGCCTTCGACAACGGCCCCGGCAACGTCATGATCGACGCGCTCATGCCGGCGGCATCGGGCGGCAGCGAGACGATCGATCGGGGCGGCGCGTGGTCGGCGCGCGGCGCGGTGCAAGAAGATCTGGTCGCCGAGCTCATGCGCGACGACTACCTCGCCAAGCCGCCGCCGAAGTCGACCGGCCGCGAACGCTACGGCAAGCCGTCGACGCTGGCGTGGGCCGAGCGCCACGCCGATCGCGCGCCGCTCGATCTTTTGCGCACGGCCGTCGCGTTCAGCGCGCGCGCCATCGCCGACAGCTATCGCCGCTTCCTCTTGCCGCGCGGCCCGCTCGACGAAGTGCTCGTCTCCGGCGGCGGCGCGCACAACGCCACGCTCATGGCCGAGCTCGCGGCGCGCCTCGCGCCCATCCCGGTGGCGCCGTTCGCCGCCGGCGCCATCGACGCCGACGCCAAGGAAGCGGTCGCCTTCGCGCTCTTCGCCGTGCAGGCGATCCACGCCGATCCCGCCAGCCTCCCGTCGGTGACGGGGGCTCGACGCCCCGCGATCCTCGGCAAGATCTGTCTGCCCTGACGCGCGCGTCCGTGCTAGCGTCGGGCGCGATGCGATGGATCCTGGCGTTGGCGTCGTTGGCGCTGGTCCTTGGTGTGTGTGGGGCCGGTTGCCAGACGTTCGATCCCAAGCACCCGATCGTCGGCAAGCCGACCGACTTCAGCGGCGGGCCCAGCTACTACGTCTGGGTCGAGGACAACAACTTGTGGCACGTGCGCTTCGTCGGGCACGGCACGCATCGTTTCCAGGGCTCGCTCGCGGGCACGCGCGGCGGCGTGCTCGAGCTCGCGCTCAGCCGCCCCGAGCTCAAGGACGCGATCGCGCTCGCCGGCGACGCCGTCAACTTCGACGTCGAGTCGCCCGCGGTCGACACGCCCGAAGTGCGCGACGGCTTCGACGTGCGCGTCGTCGGCGGCTGCGCGCGCTTCGATCTCTACATCGACGGGCACCACCACCCCGACAAGGTGCGCATGGGCCCGCGCGACCATCGTCCGGTCAAGATCCCGTTCGATCGCTGCCCATGAGCGACAAGGACGTCGATCGCTCCGCGCTCGAGCTGCAGGCGCTTCAGCGCGTCATCGCCTCGGGGGCGCGCGCCCTCGATCTCGAGGTCGTGCTCGATCGCTGCCTCGAGCAGTCGATGGAGGTGGGGCGCGCCGACGCCGGCATCATCTACCTGCGCGATCCGCGGCGCGGCAACTACACGTTGGCCGCCTCGCGCAACACCTCGACCGAGTTCGCGCCGCCCTCGCTCGACGTCGACGAGCAGCTCGAGCGCGGCCACCAGCTGTACGATCTCAGCCAGGGCCAGCACCAAGGGACGGCCGATCGCGCGCGCGCGGCCGGCTTCACGCACGCGCTCGTGGTCGTGCTCGTCGTCGAAGATCGCCGCGTCGGCTTTCTCGCCCTGCTCTTTCGCGGCGCGCCGACCCTGGCCGATTCGACCACACGCACGCTCGAGGCCATCGCCGCCTTCGAAGCGGTCGCGCTCGAGAGCGCGCGCGTGCACCAGCAGGTCGAGCTGCGCGCGCAAGTGGCGCGCACGCTCAACGACTGCGCCGAGCGCCTCCTCGATCCCGACGCCGACGTCTACACGCTCATCCTCGAAGCCGCGTGCAAGATCGCGCGCGGCTCGGGCGGCCTGCTCTCGATGTTGCGCAAACGCGACGGCGTCGAGATGTCGGGCATCGTCCACGCCGTCGGTGACGACGTGCCGCTCATCGGCATGGAGCTGCCGATCACGGTGCCCTATCTGCGCGAGTCGCTGGCGCAGCACACGCCCTTCATCGTCGAGGACGTGAGCAAGATCGATCCCAACACCGACATCGGCCGCGTCGCGCATCAGCAGCGCACGCGCTCGTTCATCCTCATCACCATGCGCCAGGGCGATCGGCCCATCGGTCAGCTCTTCGTCAAGTCGCACGAGCCGCGCGTCTACGCCGAAGCCGAGATCGAGGCCATCCAGCTGCTCTCGACGATGGCGGCGCAGGCGCTCACACGCGCGCGCCGTCAGGCCGAAGAGCGCGCCGAGCACGTGCGCACCGCCGCCATCCTCGAGCACCTACCGGTCGTCGTCGCCGTCATCGATCGCAGCGGCGAGGTGGTGCACATCAACGCCGCCGGCCGCGACTTCGCGCAGCGCATGGGCGCCGAGGATCTGTCGTGGCGCGACGCGCTCGGGAGCGTCACCGTCACCGATCGCGACGGACGCGTGATTCCGGCCAGCGAGAGCGGCGTGGCGATGGCGTTCGGCGGAAAGACCACCGCGCGCGAGGTCACGCTCGTGACCAAGCTCGGCGAGAAGCTGCACGTCCTGTCGGTCACGGTGCCGATCCGCGGCGCCGACGGCGGCGTCGAGTCGGTGCTGTCGTCGTTTCAAGAGGTCACCGAGCTGCGCGAGCTCGCCGACGCCAAGGATCGCTTCCTCAGCATCGCCTCGCACGAGCTGCGCTCGCCCATCACCAGCTTGCGCGCGACCACGTCGCTGTTGCAGCTCGATCCCAGCGCCGTCGCCGACGCCACGCGCCGCGAGGTGCTGCTCGCGCGCATCCAGCGGCAGATCGATCGGCTGTCGACCCTGGTCGAGCGTCTGCTCGACACCACGCGCCTCAACGCCGGCGAGCTGCCCCTCGACTACGCCGACTGCGATCTGGCGGCGCTGTGCCACGACGCCGCCGAGCACGCGCGGCTGACCGATCGCGAGCACGCCTACATCGTCGACGCGCCGCAGCCGATCGCCGGCCGCTGGGACGCCGCGCGCATCGAGCAGGCGCTGACGAATCTTCTGTCGAACGCCTGCCGTTACTCGCCGCCGCAATCCGAGATCGTCGTGCGCGCGCGTGCCGACGAAGCGCGCGCCGTCGTCGAGGTGATCGATCGCGGCGCCGGCATCGCCCCCGAGCAGCAGCAGCGGCTGTTCACGCCCTTTTTCCGCGGCGCCGCCGCCGCGCGCCACAAGGGCGGGCTCGGCCTCGGGCTCTACATCACGCGCGAGATCGTGCGCCGCCACGGCGGCACCATGAAGGTGACCTCGGCGCTGGGCCAGGGCGCCACCTTCAGCTTCGAATTGCCGCGCCAGCCCCAATAATCGCGAAGTGCGATAAGATGGCCGTCCACGGAGGATCGGATGGCCAACGCGAGCGAGTGGGCGCGCCGCTTCGAGGAGTGGACGACGTCGCTGCCGGCGGACGTGCAGCAGACCTTCGACATGCTGACCAATGATTCGGTGGCGCCGCCGGGACGCCGCTGGCTGGCGGCCGCGCTGTCGTACACGCTGACCCAGCTCGACCTCATCCCCGATCACGAGCGCGCCGGATCGATCGACGACGCCTTCGTCTTGCGCATCGCCTACGGCCTCGCCGCCGAGCACGCGGCCAAGACGTCGACGAAGGACGCGGCCATCATCGCGCGCATGACGCAGCAGGAAGACGAGCTGCGCGAATGGCTCGGCGACGCGATCTACGCCAAGCTGCGCCGCTACGTCAGCGACCTCGCCGACAAGGAGGTGCGCGGCCGCACCGTCGATCACATCCTCGACGACGCGCGCGCGCGCGCCGACATGAAGCGCGAGCTCGAGATCCAGTGCAAGAAGATGAAGCCGGCGCACGTCGGCAGCGCCGACGAAGCCGAGGCGATGACCGTGTCGGTCAAGAGCTACCTCAAGATGAAGCTCGGCGCCGCGTAACATCCACGCGCGTGGCCGCAGCCGAAGAGCACAGCATCCTCACGCTGGCGCCCGAGGAGATCTCGCGCTTCCTCATGCGCACGCGCCGCGACCGCGACCTCGAGCGCTTCGAGGTGCGGCTCGACGAGCACCTGCGCGAGGTGCTGGCGCGCGCCGACGACTTCGTCCCGTCGCAGGCGGGCGCCATCCTGCTCGACGATCCGCGCGCCAAGCTGCAAGGCAAGGACGTCGGCCGGCTCACCATCATCGCCTGCTTCGGCCAGGGCTTCATGCTCGGCGCGCGCGTGCCCGCCGATCAAGGCGGCGTCGGCACCATCTATCAGCGCGGACAGCCGCTCAAGCTCGACGACATCATCGGCGTGCCGGTCGTGCTCGGCGAGTCGGTGTGCGGCGTGCTCGAGCTGCGCGGGCGGCGCATCGATCCCAATCATCCGCACGCGGGCGACGAAGACAACGACGGGCCGTTGCGCTACGAAGCGCGCGACCTGGAGCTCTTGCGCATCTTCGCCGCCTACATTTCGTCGTCGATCCAGTACGCGCTCGACGCGATCCGCGCGCGCGAGCTGGCGCGCCGCGACGATCTCACGGGCCTGTACAACGATCGCTTCCTCTATCGCCGCATGACCGAGGAGATCGCGCGCGCCGAGCGCGACGGCACCACCGTATCGGTGCTGTTCCTCGATCTCGACGAGTTCAAGGTCGTCAACGACACCTGGGGGCACCTCGCCGGCAGCCGCACGCTGCGCGAGGTCGGGCAGCTCATCGGCACCGCGATTCCGCCCGGCGCCGTCGCTGCGCGCTACGGCGGCGACGAGTTCGTGATCATCTTGCCGGGCGCCGATTCGGCGACCGCCAACGCCGTCGGCGATGCGCTGCGCAAGTCGATCGCGCTGACCGCCTTTCTCACCGACGCCGGCGAGATCGGGCCCGGCGACGCCGGGCTGCACGTGTCGGCGTCGATCGGCGTGGCCGCGTACCACGAGCACGTGGGCCCGTTCGGCTCGCTCGACCGCCGGCAGAATGCGCTGTTGCGCCTCGCCGACGCCGCCATGTACGACTCGAAGTCGAGCGGCAAGAACCGCATCACCGTCGCCACGCCCGAAGACTAGCGCGCGCTACTTGTTGACGACCACGAGCGGCGCGCAGACGGGGACGAGATAGGTGATCCAGCTGGCGAGCTTTCCGTCGTAGCCGATGAGCACCTCGCCCGGGTTGCAGTCGTCCTCGAACGCGGTGGTCATGAGGTAGCCGTCGGGGTTCTTGGGCATTCCCGAGCTCGAGGTGGCGGCGGCGGCCACCTTGGTCATGTTGAAGGTGACCTTGTTGGTGGCGTCGAGTGAAAGCGTGGTGCTGCCGCAATAGAGGCCGAGGCCATCGATGCCGCCGCTGCTGCCGGCGGCCGCGGTGCCCGGCGTCATCCAGCCCGGCGCGAACGCGGTGGTGTCGCAGGCGAACGTCGTCGTCGGGCCGCTGCGATCGGTGCCCGTCGTCATCGCCGTGCCCGAAACGGCGACGGTGACCGAGTAGTTCGACGTGCCACGCACCAGGGTCGGCGTGCCGCAATAGACATCGAGCGAGGTGAGCGCGCCGACGCTGTTGTCGCCGAAGATGACGCTCTTCATCACGAACTGGCCGGCGGCGCAGCGCAGCGAGAACGCGGTGCCGCTGGTCGAGTCGCCCTGCGGAGTGAGCGTGCGCGTCGTGCCCGTCGTCAGGTGATCGGGGCAGCCGTTGTTCACCGCGCCGTTGCAGTCGTCGTCGAGATCGTTGAAGCAGTTTTCCGCCGCGGCCGGCGTGACCTCGCCCGAGCAGGCGCCAGCCGCGCCGATGCACGTCTGCGTGCCCGCCGCGCACACGCCGACGTTGGCGGTATTGGCCGGCCCGTCGTAGCAGCTCTGCGTGGTCACGTCGGGGACGCAACTTTGTACGTCGCCGGAGCAGACCGCGTGGCCCATCGCGCAGTCGCCGGGGTTGCCGGTGTCGCAGCTGCCGCCGTCGGTGCAGTTCTGAACGACCGTCCCGCCGGACATGTCGCCGTCGCCGCCGGTCTGCTCTTGCACCTCTTCGGGCGTCGCTGCCGCGGCGCAACCCGCGGCAAACGCCACTGAAAGAAGGAGGCCGTGGAGTGACCGACCCATTGGGTGGGAGTATAGACACATTGGGGACAAAAGTCATCAGCGCGGCGCGTTAGACGCTGGGGACCGTAGGCATCAGCCGTGACGCGCGGGGGGCGAAATGGTTTAATGCCGCGCATGCCGGGTCCCCGTCGCCGTCGCGTGCTGATGTGGATCTGGCTCGCGCTGTTCGCCTTCCTCGTCGTCGCCATCGGCTTGCTGCGCGTCGGGCGCCACAAGTTCGACGCGCCGAAGCCGGTGCGCGGCAGCGTCTGGGGCATCCACGGCCAGGTGTCCGACTTCTTCGGCGCCAAGACGCCCGACGGCAAGGTGATCCTGTTCGACGCCGGCGCCGATCCGGAAGGGCGCGGGCTCGACGCGCTCCTCGGCGCGCTCAAGGCGTCGCGCGATGACGTGAGCGACATCTTCTTCACGCACGGGCACGGCGACCACGTGGCGGCGGCACCGTTGTGCACGCGTGCGCGGCTGCACGGCGGCATCGGCGACAGCGACATGATGTCGAAGCGCGGGCCGGTGGTGCCCACCTTCGTGCGCTTCATGGGCCTGGTGCTGCCGGCGCCGGCGGTGACGCTGACCGACGCGTTCCTCGCGCGCGACGAAGTTCCCGTCGGCGGCGGCGGCAAGGTGCTGGCGGTGCCGTTCGCCGGCCACACCCCGGGATCGATGATCTACCTCTACGACGGCGTGCTCTTCGCCGGCGATTCGATGATCTTCGAGAAGGACAAGCTGGTGCCGGCGTTCGCGCCGTTTTCCGTCGACACCAAGAAGAATCGAGAGAACCTCGCCGCGCTGCCGTCGCTCGTGAAGCTCGACGACGTAAAGGCGGTGTGCACGGCACACGGCGGATGCACACCCGAGGGGGAGACGCGACGAATGCTCGACGATCTGATCGGTAAATCCAAGTGAGCGACGCAACCGGCGCGACGCCGACGAGCGCGGTGCGCGTGGAGCGGTTCGGCGAGCCGGCGTCGCTGTTGCGCGGGCTCAAGGAATTGCGCGGACAGGGGCTGACGCCGCGCGGGCTCCTCTTCTTGGCGCTGTCGCCCGACGGCGCGGTCCATCTCGGCATCCCGGAGAACGCCGAGATGATCACGTCGATCAAGGTCGGCGAGAAGTTGTCGCTGGTGTGGCCCGTCGAGGGGCGCTTCTTCCACTTCGACGCGATCCATCGCCTGCCCGGTGACTTCGTCTTGTGGAACGGCGATCGGCGGCTCAAGGATCCGGGCACCGCGACCGAAGTGGCGCGCATCGTCGCCTCGTTCATCAAGGGCGGCAGCGCGCGCAACGTGCTCTTCGGCTGCACGCCGCATCAGTCGGGCAGCTGGCTCGGCGAAGCGGCGCGCACGGTGGTGCCGCTGCACGAGCAGGGCTACGTCGAGGTGGTGCCGGTGGCGACCGGGCTGTTCGCGCGGCGCGTGATGGATCATCGCCTCTTCTTCCTGCCCTTCGCGCTCTTGGCGTCGACGGGGCGGCTCGACGGCTGGGGCCCGGTGTTCGAGTCGCCGCTCGGCAACATCCTCCTGCTGGAGCGGCGCGTGATGAACGATCGGCTGGTCCTGAGCTGCGAGCGCGGGCTCATCGAGGTCGACGTGGCGCAAGTGCCGCGCGTGATCGAGCGGGCGCGCGCGGCGACCAACGGATCGATGGCGGTGGTCGGGCGCATCGACGGCGGCGCCTTCGCGGTGACGTCGGGCAAGCCACAGCCGTACGGGCTCGACGAGATGCGGCCGGCGCTGCTGATCGGCGGCGAAGGCGCGACGCTCGCCGACCTCGGCCGCGCGCTGGCGGCGCAATCGCCCGGCTAACCTACGCGCAAGCTACGCGCGGCGCGCGTGCGGATGGCGCTCGTGGTGCTCCTTCATCGCGCGCTTCAACAGGTAGATCACGATCGCCATGTTGATGAGGAAGAGCAGGACGCGCCCGAGCGTGGTGCGATGCGACAGCTCGATCACCTCGACGGGCAGAAGCAGCGACGTCGCCGCGACCACGAACCACGCCGCCCAGCCGTAGCCGCGCCCGAGCGCATAGCCCTCGATCCCGCTGACGATGGCGTCGCCGATCAGCGCGGCCACGATCCACCACAGCCGCTTGGCCGTCAGCGAGCTCATCAGCAGCTCGGCGAGCTTCACCGACCAGTGGTGCACGAGATGCTCGCGCAGCGCCGTCGCCAGCTCGTGCGCGCGCGTGACGTAGCCGGTCAGCACCAGCACCATCACGACGATGGCGAGCAGCGCCTCGCCGGCGGACTTGCCGATCTTGTAGAGCACGATCGCGCGCACGCCGGGCGCGCGCGGGGAGACGCCGTGCACGACCTCGCCGCTCATTCGCCGCTCGCGACCAGCCGCAGGCCCGACGGCAGCGAATCGCCGAACGCCAGCCGCTCCTCGCGCGCCTCGCGCGCCGTCGGCTCCAGCACCAGCCGCGCCAGCCGCTCGCCGTCGGCGACGACATTCTTCAGCCGATCGGCCAGGCGCTTGCGCAGCGCCTCGTCGAGGTCGCGCGCGCGATCGCCCGAGGCGCGCGCGATCTCCGCCGCCGCCAGCGCGTGCGCCTCGCCCTTCCACTCCATCGCCATCACGCGCTCGAGCCATTTCTCGGCGGTCTTGCGCGCGACCACGCCCTCGACGGGGCCGTAGAGCGGAACGCGCGCGCCCAGCCGCCCGAGCGCCCACAACGATTGCTCGCCGATCTTCTTCTTCTCGACGAGCGGCAGGAGCGCGTCGCCGAGCTCGGCCTTCTGCTTGGCGGCGATGCGCTCCATCGACGCGACGGTGCGCCACATCTCGGCCGCCTCTTGCGCGCCCGGCGGCTTGCGCTCGGCCTTCTTGGCGAACGACGCCACAAAGTGCGGCGCGATGCGCTTGAAGAGCTCGTCCTGCTGCGTGCGCGTCAGGCCGCCCGAGACGCGCCGCCACAAGATCCACCACTCGAGCTTGCACGGATCGTCCTTGTCGTGAACGATGCCGGCGTTGAACAGGCGCCACGTCTCCTTGACGCGCCAGTCGTCGAGCGGATAGCCGAGCCCGGGACGCAGCGTGAAGCCGACCAGGTTGTACCAGCGCGCTTCGTGCGCCGCCGATTTGCCGCGGCCGCCGCGCAGATCCTTGAGCGGCTCCCAGAGCGCGCGCAGCGTGGTGAACGACCAGCCGTCGCGCGGGCCGAGGATCGCCTGCAGCTCCCGCATCACGCTCGCCGGTGCGACCGCCTCGACGCTCGCATCCTTTCCGTAGAGCGCGCGCAAGACGCCGATGGCGGCCTCGAGCTTGTGCGGATCGACGTCGCTCGGCAGCGTCTCGGCGGGCGCCGTGCTCGCCGGCTGCGCCGCGCCGCTTTGCTCGGGGCTGACGCGCAGATCGAACTGCAGCTTCCAGCGATCTTCCTGTTCGTTGCCGGTGCCGCGCGCCACCGCCTCGAGCTCGAGCGTGCCGATCTCGGTCAGCCGCGCGCGCAGGTTCACGCTCAGCGCCGCCTCGTGCGACGAGCGCGCGAAGCGCAAGACCGTGTACATCGGCGGCAGCTCGGCGAGCGCGTCGGCCGGCAGCGTCAATAGTTGGCCGGCGCGATCGCCGACGCGATCCGACGACGAGAAAAGGCGGAAGCGCACCGGCCGATTGATGAGCAGCTCGAGCGCGTGCTCCGAGAGCGTGACCTCGGCGCCCTCCTCGAACCCGCGCGGCGTCAGCGTCAGCACCGTTCGCTGACCGGGAGTCACTTGCGCCGTGTCGATGCCGAGGTAGAACGCGCGCGCCGCGCCGCCGCCGATCTTGACCGCGCGCGGCTCGACGCCGCTGCGCGCGAGGCCGTAGTAGGCGGCGCCGCGCGCGACCGCGAGATCGGGCGCCGCGTTCTCGAGCACGCGCGGGGTCGCGCCCAGCCACGAGGTCAGCACTTCGAGGATGCGCGCGCGGATCGCCGCCGACTTGAGGACGCCGCCGTTCCACAAGATCGCCGTCGGGCGCGCGGCGTGCAGCTTCAGGAACG
>DASXOU010000367.1:0-2545 GCA_036494045.1 Polyangia bacterium
GCTCTTGACGCGGCACGCGGGGCAGGCCGATGCGTGGTGGGGGGCGCTGGCGCGCGCCGAGGTGCCGCAGCTCCGGCGCGTGCGGCGGCAGGACTTCGCGTTCGCGCCGGGCGTCGACGTCACCGACGTCGGGCACGTCAAGGGGCTGGAGTTCGATTACGTGATCCTGCTCGACGTGAATGCGTCGAGCTATCCCGACACCGTCGAGGCGCGCCACCTGTTGCACATCGGGGCGACGCGCGCGACCCATCAGTTGTGGTTGGTGTCGACGGGGCCGACGTCGCCGCTCGTCGAGGATGCCTTGCGGCCGGAAGCGGAAGCGGAGGTTACAGCGCGAGACCGATCGACTTCGCCTGCTTCTTGAGCGCGCCTTCGACCTGCGCGTCGAAGGAGTCGGGCTTGTCCTTGGCGTTCTTCTTCAGCCACTCCGACCGGTGCTTGGCGACCGTGTTGATCTCTTCCTGGATCTTGTTGCGCTCGACGACCTTCTCTTTGACGAAGGCCTCGCGCTTGGTTTCGTCCATGGCGCCCATGGGACCGTCGAGCGCGTCGCGCTTGACGTCGGCGATCTTGACCTTGCCGTTGACCACGTCGTCGACGAGATCGCCGCCGCCACCAACGGCGCCGCCCTTGGAGCCGAAGTAGCCGGCGCGATCGGCGGCGGTCGACGCGGGCATCGCCGTCGCGGTGGCGACCTTGCGCGCGACCTCGCCGCGGCCCGTGCCGTAGCCTATGGCGGTGCCGACGAGCGCGGCGTTCAGCTTCTGCATCTCGCCGTCGAACGGCGTGGCCGCGATGCGCACGCCGCCCGACTGATCGATCGACGCGAACTCGCCGGCGGCGGCGTTCGAGATCTGGTTCCACACCATCGCGGTCTCGGGATCGGCGCCGCAGCGGATGGTGTTGATGTGGATGCCGAGCTCGTTGGCGTGCTTGGCGATCTTCTTGTAGTCGTAGCCGTCGGAGTAGTCGGTGTGCGGCGGCGCGTCGCCGACGAGGTAGACCTGCTTGAGCGCCGACTGATCGGCGGTCCACGAGGTCTTGTAGACGGCGTCGTAGAGCGCCTTGGAGACGTGCTCGGGCGTGTCGCCGCCGCCGGCCGCCTCGAACGACGAGAGGTGTTCGAAGACGGTGTCGAGGTCGTCGGAGAGGTCGTAGAAGCGCGTCACGTAGGCGTCACCGATGTCGCGATAGGCGACCAGGCCAATGCGCACGTCGGGCTTGGGCTGCCCCTGGGCGATGAACTGGGCGATCGACCAGATCTTGCGCTTGGCGCCGTCGATGAGGCCGGACATCGAGCCGGTGGTGTCGAGCGCGAAGACGAGCTCCACGCGCGGGGGTTTCTGCGGGATCGTGAGTTTTGTGGGCGTGTGGTTGTCGGCGTGCGCGGTGCCGTCGTCGGAGACGAGGTGATTGCCGCGGGCGCGCGGCATCGCGGATGCGGCCCAGGCCGCGAGGATCAGGACGCCCGAGAGGAGCCCGTACGTCGTCAATTTGCGTTTGTCCATGAGAACCGTCCTCCACCGACGACAAACGCATCACCGGGGAAAACGATCTATCGCAACGGCCCGCTCCCGCTCCCGCTCCCCCTCCCGCTTCCCGCTGCCCACGCCCGAAGCAGTGGGTACGTCCGATCGATCCTCCGTCGGGTGCGGGCAGCGGGGACCGGGAGCGGGAGGGGGAGCGGGAGGGGGAGCGGTGAAGGTTCAGTCGGGATTGCAGCTGAAGCGCAAGGCGCAATAGAACCCCGGCGGGCAGATTCCATCGTCATTGTAGATCTTCGCGCAGTCCCCCGGCCGCACGCACACGCTATCGCACTCCTGATAGATCGCCGCGTCCCCCACCGACCGCCCCGGCCCGCTGCCACCCATCTGCGTCTTCGCCACGCAGCCGCCCGCGCCGGCGCCGACCAGCAGCGCCAACGCAAGCGCGAACGCGCCTCCTCGCCGTCTCACAGCCATCGATTATAAAGGATCGGGACTCGGAGCCCGACGCCCCCCTGAAAATTGTCGGGTGGTGCGTCGGCGAGGAGGCGAGATCGACTTACTTCTTGCCCTTCTTCTTGGCGCCGCCCTTCTTCTTGGCGGCCTTCTTGGCGGCCTTCTTCTTGCCGCCCGCCTTCTTCGCGGCCTTCTTCCCGCCGGCCTTGGCCTTGCGCTTCTGGCCGCCGACCGCGCGCTTTGCACGCGAGACGTCGCCTGCCGAGTCGAGGAAGTAGAGGTACCCTTCCGCACGCGTAAAATTGCCCGCAGCGACCTTTTCCGCCTTGCCGGCCGCCGACGGCCCGCCCGCACGCTTCATCGGGGTCTTCCAAACATCGGACCCGCGAAGGAAGTAGAGGTAGCCCGGCTCGCGCTTCACACCGACTTTTGCAACCTTCTCAGCCATCCCGATCCTCCTTGAGGGAGTTGCTTTGTCGACGACAGTAATGTGTCGCGAAAACGATTGTCAAATGTTTTTCCGTCGAGAAACGGAAATTCCTCGACGGGAACGACAGCGCAACACCTGTTCTTCGGACTCCGGAACGAGCGCGCCACCGTCGAAG
>DASXOU010000368.1:0-7407 GCA_036494045.1 Polyangia bacterium
GCGCCTTCCCGCCCTTGAGTCCACCGAGGCGCCCGAGCGCGACGGCGGCGGGGTTCTTTTGCGGCTTGGTGGCGTCGGTCTTGTTGGTGGCGGATTTGCTTGAGCGCTTAGGCATGCTCGGATGTGTACAGGCGGGGATCACGAAGCGCAACTAGAACGTGCGTGGCGGGATTATTGAGGCAGGCAAGAGTGTCAGGCTGTCATAAAAAGGCAGGAC
Source organism: Polyangia bacterium (assembly GCA_036494045.1). Taxonomy (GTDB): domain Bacteria; phylum Myxococcota_A; class Polyangia; order Palsa-1104; family Palsa-1104; genus JAQBQH01. Next base: position 218 of record DASXOU010000368.1, read on the forward strand.
TATTTTGCAGGGCAAAGCCAAGGTCGCGGGCCAATTTGTCGTGGAAGGGATCATCGACTTACGCGTCTGACGTGGGTGATGCGTATACCCGTGCGTACCTCGCTTGGCTTATGGCCCGCTCTCTTCGCGCTCGCATGCGCGGCCTGCACGACGAAGAATCCGTACGAAAGCGATCCGATCGATCTGGCGCAGCCGGGCGATCTCGGCGCCGTCGACGATCTGGCAGGCGCCGATCTCTTCGGCCAGTTCGCGCCCGCCGATCATCGCGGCTTCCCGATGCTGGCGCGGGCGTCGTCGGGCGGGCTGCTCTCGCCGATGCGCCTCGTCGTCATCGTCCCGAGCGGCGATTCGATGATGAGCACGCTGTTCGCCTTCGCCGACGCCGCCGTGACCAGCAAGTGGTTCAGCGCGGTGACGCAGGAATATGGCGTCGCGCCGCCCTTGCCGACGGCCGCGCACCTGACCGGCGCCGCGTTTCCGTCGGGGACTGCGCCGCTCGCCGACGCCGACGTCGCGACCTACATCCAAGACACGCTGGCAGCGACGGCGAACGCGCCCAATCCCGACGGACACACGCTCTATCTCGTCTATCTCCCGGGCGGCGTCGACCTGGCGAACAACGTCAAGTGCGCGGGGCCCGGACCGTCGGGCTATCACCACAAATACGGCACCGCCGGCGACGGCTTCGCCGTGATTCAGCAATGCCAGGGCGGCTTCGAGACCGGCATCGAGCAGCTCACCATCGTCGGCAGCCACGAGATCGCCGAGGCCGCGACCGACAGCGGCCTCGGTTGGCGCATGGCGATTCCCGCGTCGACGGTGCCGGTGTGGATGTCCGATCCGTGGCTCGAGTACGAAGACTCGCGCATCACCGAGGACGGCGACTTGTGCATCGACACGCGCATCCTCGAAGGCGACTTCTATTATCAGCGCGCGTTCTCCAACGCGGCTGCGGCGGCCGGCGGCGATCCGTGCCTGCCGCCCTTGGGGATTCCCTATTACGGCGCGACCACGGCGAAGCCCTGGTATTCGGCGATCGCGGGCTCGACGCTGGAGGTGCTGATCAGCGGATGGTCGACGGCGCCGGCGAGCGACTGGATCGTGCGCGCCAAGGTGCAGGACACTAGCGTCGTCGGCGCGGCGTGGACGGCGGCGGCGGGCGGCACTGTCCTCAACAACGGCAAGGCGGCGACGCTCACCGTCACGGTGCCGGCCGACGCGGTGTCGGGAGATTGGGCGTCGATCTATCTTCTCGCCGAGCGGCAGGACACCGACAAGCATCCGCTCGCCGGCGACGACTATGCGCACCTGCAGATGGTCGGCGTGTACGTGCCGTGATGTGCGCGTGATGTGCGACTGGCGCGCCGTCGGAGAATCGACAGCCGCGCAACGAAAGTGGTCCGACCGCTCGACGGCAAGCGCGCGCGCCGCCGGGTAACGTGACGCTGGCGCCGTCGCTGCAGTGACGGGGCGCATGGAGAAAACGCTGCTCGTCGGAGTGCTCGGGATCCTCGCCGCCGGCTGTCACGCGGCGCCGTGCGGCGGCTGCGCCGCGTGGGAGACGTGCGAAGTCGCCACCGACACGTGCGCGCTCAACGCGGGCACCATGTTCGATCTCATCGCCGACGACGGCAACGTGCCGGGCGACGATTGGGATCCGTTCTTCGGCCCGCCCGATCCGTACATCTGCGCCAGCGTCGGCGGTGTCGAGAAGTGCACGCAGGTCGACTCCGACGATTCGTCGCCGTCGTGGGACGAGCAGCTGCTCGCCGACTTGAGCGGCGACGCCCTTTTGACCACGCCGATCTCGATCCGCTACGAAGACTCCGACGTCGACAGCGACGATCCGATCTGCTCGGGCGACGTCATCGTGACGGCGAGCGAGCTGCACGAAGGCGGCTTCCGCTTCACCTGCAACACCAACGGCGCCTACGCGCGCTTCACGCTGCAGAACACCGCGCGGGGCACGCCCACCGTCGCCCCCTGACCGTCGCGGTTCGCGATATGATGCCGGCACGATGCGAACGATGCTGGCGGCGTGGGTGCTCGTCGCGATGACGGCGGCGAGCGCGCGATCGGAGACCAAGATGAGCGACGGGGACGCGAGCTTCGCCGCGGCGCTGCACGGAAAGCTGCGCGGCGAGCGTGGCAACCTCTTCTACTCGCCGGCGAGCGTGCGCATCGCGATGGCGATGGCGGCGGCGGGCGCGCGCGGCGCGACGGCGACGGAGATGCACGCGGCGCTGGCGCTGCCGCCCGGAGACGCGGCGCACGTGGCGTTCGGCAAGCTGCTCGCCGATTGGGCGTCGATGGCGACGCCGCCCATGAGAGGCACGCAGTCGACCGACGCGCAGACGCAGAAGTGGCAAGAGGAGGAGGCCGAGCATCAGCGCGTGATCTTGCGCGTGGCCAACCGCTTGTGGGCGCAGGCGGGACACAAGTTTCGCGACGAGTTCTTGAAGATCCTGCGCGACGATTATCACGCGCCGCTCGGTACCGTCGATTTCCAGAAGGACGCCGAGGGGGCGCGCGGCACGATCAACAAGTGGGTGTCCGACGCGACCGAGCACAAGATCCGCGAGCTCATCGCGCACGGCATGCTCACGAGCAACACCAAGCTGGTGTTGACCAACGCGATCTACTTCAAGGCGCACTGGGACGAGGAGTTCAACGCGTCGGCGACGAAGACACAGCCGTTCTTCACCGGCGACGGCAGGGATGTGAAGGTGCCGCTGATGCGGCGCATAGACCGTTTCGCCCTCGCGCGTGTCGATGGCGCGATGATGGCCGAGCTGCCGTACGGCGCGGGGCGCCTGGTGATGGACGTGGTGCTGCCGACGGCGGTCGACGGGATCGCGAAAGTCGAAGATGCGTACGTCAAGGGCGCGATGGCGAAGTGGACGGCGGCGTTGTCGTCGGCGCGCGTCGACTTGATGCTGCCGAAGTTTCACGCGTCGTCGTCGTTCTCGCTCGGCGACAAGCTGAAGGAGCTGGGGATGCCGCGCGCCTTCGCCTATCCCGACGCCGACTTCTCGGGGATCGACGGCGGGCACGACCTGTTCATCGGCGCGGTCGTGCATCAGGCGTTCGTCGATGTCGACGAGCACGGCACCGAGGCGGCGGCGGCGACGGCGGTGATGATGAAGGCGGGCTCGGCAATGCAGCAGGACCAGCCGATCGAGTTCCGCGCCGACCACCCGTTCCTCTTTTTCATCCGCGATCGCACCACCGGCGTCGTGCTCTTCGCCGGACGCCTGAGCGATCCCAGCGCCAAATAGTCATTCGGCGGGCAGCGAAACGGTGAAGGTGGTGCCTTGGCCGACGGTGCTGTCGACGGCGATGGTGCCGCCGTGGCGCTCGACGATCCCGTGCACGATCGACAGGCCGAGCCCCGAGCCCTGCCCGACCTCCTTGGTGGTGAAGAACGGATCGAAGATGCGCGGCAACAGCTCGGGCGCGATGCCGGGGCCGTCGTCGGCGACGGTGATGACGGCCTTGCCGTCGCGCCGCTCGGTGGCGATGCGGATGACGCCGCCGTCGCGCCCTTCGCCAAGCGCCTGCGCCGCGTTGGTCAAAAGATTCATGAACACCTGATGGAGCTGGCCGGCGTGGCCGCGCACGCGGCCGACGGCGCCGTATTGGCGCTCGACCTTGATGCCGTTCTTCAGGTGATGGCGCAACAGATCGAGCGAGTCGTCGATGCCGCGCTGCAGATCGACGTCGACGAGGCGGTCGTCGTCACCGCGTGAATAATTATGGAGCGCCTGCACAATTTCCTTGGTACGGCGCGCGCCGCGCTGGATGACGCGGATCATCTCGGAGATGTCGTGCCGCGAGCCGGCCGCGACCGGCAGATCGGCGAGCGTCTGCTCCAGCGGGCCGACGGTGTTGACCACCGCGTTGACCGGATTGTTGATCTCGTGCGCGATGCCGGCGACGAGGCGGCCCATCGACGCCATTTTTTCCGAGCGCACCAGCTCGTCCTGCGCGCGGCGCAGCTGATCGAGCGCATCGGCGAGCTCGGTGTTGCGGCGCTCGAGCTCGGCGGTGCGGCGCGTGACCTCCTGCTCGAGCGAGAGGTTGATCTCCGTCGACGAGCGCAGCTTGTCGTTGAGCGCGCGGCGCATCTCCTCGAACGCGTACGTCAAGCGGCCGACCTCGTCGGCTTCGCCCGACAACGAGATCACCGGACGCACCAGATCGCCCTTGGCCATGGCGTCGGCGCGGCGCTCGAGATCGCGGATCGGGCGCGTCAGATCGGCGGCGACGAGGATGACGAGGCCCATCGACACGGTGAGCAGCACGAAGAAGAAGTAGATGAGGATCTTCACTTGCGGCGCCAAATCGGGGCCGCGGCCGCGATAACCGGGTAGCAGCAGCGCGATCGATCCGAAGTCGGCCTTGTTGATGTAGAGGCGCGCGTAGGCGCCGGTGAGCGAGTTGTCGTCGAGCTGCATGGCGCCGCGCTCGAGACGATGCATGAGCGCCTCGCCGGTCCACGGCAGCTGCGGCGCGCCGTGCTTGCCGCCGCCGAGCGCGATCGGCCGCGCGCCCTCTTCGGGCGGAAGATAATAGATGACCGCTTCGTCCTGCACCGAGCCTTTGGGCGCCTTCCAGCGCACGGCGGCGTCGAGCACCTTCAGGATCTCGTCGCGCGTCGGCGGATGCGATGCGCCTTTTTCGCGCAGCTCGGCCAGCGTCGAGTCGAGGCGCAGCTCGCTCTCGCGGCCGATGAAGCCGGTCGCCATCGTCTTGTACTGCATGTACGAGAGGAACAGCGACATGCCGCAGGCGAAGAAGGTGAGCGCGCCGAAGCCGGCCAGCATCTTGGAGCGCAAGGAGAGCGGCGTGCGGATCTTCTCCGGCGCGGGACGGTGGCGCGCGGCGATGTGCACCAAAAGCGGACGCATCGTCGCGCGATGCCATAGCGCCTCGTAGAGCGCAGCGCCGATCGTGACCACGACGGCGGCGCCGCACATGAGCGCCGCGTTCTCGAGGTCCATGCCGAAGAGCACGACGCCTTGCACGACCAAGAGGATCTCGGCGACGAGCCAGAACGCGACCTTGGCGAGCGCGAGCTTGTACGGGATCGACTGCGCCGCGCGATAGGCGGTGAGCGCGCGTGGATCGTCGCGCAAGAGCTGATCGGCGGGCTTTCGCGAGAGCGCGGCGTCGAGGTAGCGATCGATCGGAGCGGGAACGGCGCGCAGGTAGAAAAGCCACGCGGCGGTGAGCCCAGCGACGGTGAGCGGATAGAAGGTCTCGAGCCGCACGTACTGCTCGAGGTTCACGGGGATGAAGAAGTAGGTGAAGGCGGCGATGCCGAAGATGCCGCAGGCGCCGGTGGCGAACGCGGCCAGGAGCAGCCGCTCGCGATAGGCGTCGCCGAAGATGCGCAGTCCGTCGAGATCGGGCAGCAGCGCGGCGCGGGTGCGCTCGAGGATGCGCTCGTAGGCGAGCGCGCGGAAGATGGCGACGCCGAACGCGTGCGCGGTGGCGACGGCGATGACGGTGAAGACGGCGGCGCGCGGAAATCCGGCGCGATGATTGAGCGCGAGCGCGACGGTGGTGGCGCTGAGCGTCCAGAGCGCGACGCGCAGAGCGAGCGCGCGGCGCGGATAGACGCGCAGCGCGGCGTAGGCGGCAAAGCGCGTGTCGGCGTCGAGTGTCTCACCGGCGAGGCGGCGGCGGCAGGCGCGCGAGAGCGGCGCGCGCCACAGCCGCGTGACCACGAGCCAGGCGGCGAGCGCGAGCGGAAAGACCATGGCGAGGAGGCGCGGCAAGAGCGCGCGCTGCGCCGGATCGAGCTCGAAGAAGGTGACCAGCGGCGCGAATACGACCGCGAGCTCGACGAGCGCGAGCAGCACGTCGGGCAAGAGCAGTCGGCGCGCGAAGCGCAGGGCGTCGTGCTGGGTCATACGTCGTGCACAGACTAGCGCAGATGTTTCAGCAAGTCCTCGTGCGGGCGCGCGATCACCTCGCGCGCGAGCAGCATGCCCGTCGCGGTGACATGCTCGGCGGCGAACAGCGCGGCCTCGACGTCGGCTTGGGCGCCGGCGACGATGAAGTAGGCCTTGCCGCCGAGGCCGTCGGCGAGGCGCAGCTCCGCGACCTCGACGTGCGCGGCTTTGGCGGCAGCGTCGGCGGCGTGGAGCGTCGAGGCGACGCTGAAGGTCTCGAAGATGCCGACGGCGTCGACGGCCGTCGGTGCCGGCGCGTGGCGACGCAGCGCCGCCAGCAACGACTCGGCGGCTTGCGACAGGAGCAGGCGATCGACGAGCGTCGCCTGCGCGGTGGCGATCGCTTCCTGCATCGCCTCCTCGACGTCGGCGACTTCGCCGCTCACGAGGATGACGAATTTCCCCGACGAGACCGCACGCGCCAGCACCAGCTCGACGGGCGCCTTCTTCACCATCGCGTCGGCGACGACGACGCCGCGCGCGACGCTCGACAGCTCGATCACGCCGAGCGCCGGCCCCGCGACCTCCGCAGCCTGCCCTTCGCGACGGTGAAACGGACCTTGCACTCGCGCGCGGCCTCTCAGCCTTCGAGCTTGAAGAGCCGCACCTTATCGGCGCCGAACTCGACCGCGTCGGTCTCGATCGCCTCGGGGCGCCGGCCCGGCGTCTTCACGCCTTCCCAGGTCGCGGCGTCGATGAGGTTCGACACCGTGCGCCGCGTCGCCAGCGCGCACACGCGGAACGCCTGATTCACCGGCTGGCCGAGCACGTCGTAGAAACGCAGCTTGTCGGTGCCGAGCTCGCCGGCGAGCACCGCGCCCGAGGCGGCGCCGACGGCGTAGTCGAGCACCGGCAGCTTCTTGGTCACGTTCTCGTCGAGGAACTTCTGGCGCGTCTTGACCATCTCGGCGATCGCCTCTAGCGCGTTGAGCCGATGATCGCCGCCGATGAACGCGCCGAGCACGCCATCGCCGATGAACTTGACGATCCGGCCGTGGTGCCCTTCGACGACGGCGCCGATGTGCTCGTAGAAGCGGCCGAGCGCGAGCCCGAGCTCGACCGGACCGAGCTGCTGTGCCAGCGGCGAGAAGTCGCGCACGTCGGCCAGCACGATCGTCGCGTCGACTTCCTGCAAGAAGAGCGTTCCCATGGCTGCGTCCCCCCTTACACGAAGCGGAAGTGGTCCTTGAGCGTGCAGCGCCGCTCGCGCGTGAAGCTGACCGCGGTCGT
>DASXOU010000369.1:0-3830 GCA_036494045.1 Polyangia bacterium
GGGCGCGCCGGGGCAAAGCGGAATCTGCGCCAGCTGCGGCGCGGCGCGCGCCAGCGACAGGTACGACAGGTCGACGCTGACGAGCGCGATCGGCTCGGCGACGACGTCCGCGAGGTCGGCGAGGTTGGTCCGTTCGCAGACGACGACGCGCGCGTCCTGGCGGAGGCGGCCGACGAGCTGGCCGTGGCCGACGTCGACAGCGTAGACGCGCCGGGCGCCGGCTTCGAGCAGCGCCGTGGTGAAGCCGCCCGCCGCGGCGCCGACGTCGAGGCAGACGCGCCCGGCGACGGGCGGCGCAAAGCGCGCCAGCGCCGCGCGCAGCTTCAGCGTGCCGCGCAAGATCGCGTCCTCGTCGACGACGAGCGGCTCGTGCCGCGGCACCAGCGCGCGCGGGTTGACGATCGGCCGTCCGCCGACGCGGACACGGCCCCGAGCGACGAGCGCCTCGCCGTCGCCAACGTCGGGCCGCTCGGCGCGAATGCGCTCCAAGATGCTCACCAGCTTCCGTTTCATGGCTCCTCCGCGAGTCCGGGTGGTCGGGACTGCGGAGAAGCGGGCGGCCCACGCGCGCGCGGGCCGACGGAGGCTAGTGATCGGTTTCAACGCTAGAGAAACGGCATGGGCGCAAACTGGCCACGAAGCGCAGCGCGCGCAAGGGGCGTGGTAAAATGTCGCGCATGGCCTTCGCTGCCACGCCGCACGAGAACATCTTGTTCCCCGTGCCCTACGCGGAGAACGAAGCGCATCCGCTCATCATCACCAATCAGCGCATCGTGCAGCGCAACGCGACCGGCGCCGTCGAGCTGCCGACGAAGGAGGTGCACTTCGTCGGACGACAGCACACGCGGCCGCGGCTGCCGCCGGGGCTGATGCTGCTGGCGTTGGCGCTGCCGCTGCTCGTCTTCGGCGTCTACGAGATGTACACGGTGTGGGGCATGACCGCGGCCTCGCCGCTGTCGCTGTTCGGCGTGCACGACGACGCGCCGGCGGAGGCGACTCCCGACGCGGTGGCGCAGGCGCCCGAGGGCGAGGATCCGATCGATTGGCCGCGCACGGTGCTCTTGACGCGGCTGGCGGGCGCGTTGTGCCTGCTCGCCGCGCTCGGCTGCGCGATCGGCGCGCGCCGGCTGATCAAGAAGAAGCGCTATTACGTCGTCTGCCGCGGCGTCAATCGGCTCATGAAGATCGAGGCCAAGGACGAGATCCAGCAGACCCAGATCATGGTCACGATCGGCGCGGTCAAGGGCAAGGCGCCGCCGCCCAAGTAGCGCCGCGCGTCGCTACAACGCGCGCGCGAGAAAATCGCGAACGGCCTGCCCGAACGCGAACGGCTGCTCGAACGGCAACAGGTGGCCGCAGTCGGGCAGCACCGTGAACGACGGACGCTTGAGCCGCGCCACCAGCGGCACCGCGTCCTGCCAGCCGGCCCAGTGATCGTCGCGCCCGCACACGACCGCCGACGGCGCCTCGAGCCGCGCCAGCGCGTCGCCGAGCGGGCGCGACAAGGCGTAGCGCGCGCGCAGCGCCGTCACCACCGCGGCGTCGGCGGCGACGTTGGCCGGATGCACCGCGCGCTGGAAGCGCTCGAGCACCGGGCGCGTCATCTGCACCGCGACCTCGGCGAACGCCTCGCGCTGGCGGGGATCGTCGGAGTAGACCAGCTCGGCATCGTGCACGACCACGCGACGCGCCGGCTGCGTGCGCCGCGCGAAGTCGGGCTCGACGATCGGACAGACGAGCAAGAGCCCGCGCGCGCCGCCGAGCTCGCGCACGAGGCCCTGCGCGAGATAGCCGCCGTACGAGTAGCCGACGATGATCGGCGCTTCCAGCTCACCGTCGCGATCCGGCGCCGGCCGCAGCGTCGCCCGCACCAGCGCCGCCAATTCGTCGACGAGCACGTCGGCCGAGGCGCTCGCCGCGTCGCCCTTCGACGCGCCGTGGCCGGGAAGATCGACGTAGAGCCGCCGCACGCCGGCGTCGGCGAGGAGCTCGTCGAAGGCCTCGATCATCACGCGCCGATCGACGGTGAGCCCGTGCACCAGCACGGCCGTCGGCCCCTCGCCGCGCAGCTCGTGCTCCATCACTCGTCGCCGACCGCTTGCTCCCAGTACTGCCCGATCTGGCGATACATCGTCGGATCCTCTTTTTCCAGGCGCGCCAGCGACGTCTTCATGAGCTGCACGTCATTGGTGTCGAGCGCCAGGCGCGCCAGGATGAGCGCCATGTTGCCCGGCTTCCAGTAGCGCGGCCCGCCCGCCTTGTCGCAGGCGATGTATTCGCGCTTGGCGTCGCCGAGCTGATGGTTGTCGTTGTAGATGGGCGCGCGCTTGCACGGATCGGCGCGCTCGGCCGGCGGCAGCTTGGCGATGGCGTCGACGGCGCCCTTCTTGCCGTCCTCGACGGCGTGCTTGTGGTTGATCGCGTTGTTCATCTCGGCGCGGATGATCGTGAGAAACATCGACGCCGGATACTTGGCCATGAACTTCTCGCCCTCGCGCAAGACGCCGTCGTCGTCGTGGATCTGATCGTAGCCTTTGACGACGTTCATCTGCGCCTGCTCCTCGGGCTTGATGGCCGAGGCGAACTGCGCCGGCAGCACCGGCGGATCAGCGGCGAACGCGCGCGACACGACGATGAGCGTGCGCCAGCGCCCTTGGGTCATGAGCTGCGCCGTCAGCATGCCGTACTGCGAATAGCGCTGCAGCGGATCCTTCTCGGCCGCGAGCTTGCGTAGGAGCTCGGCGGTGGCGCCACGCTGCGCGTTCTGCGAGACGGCGATGTACTGCTTCATGCGCTTCTCGAGCGCGTCGAGATCGCGCGAGGCGTAGACGAACTGCGGATCCTCGTTCAACGACAGCTTCAAGAGCTCGAGCTTCTTCTTCTCGTCGGTCTGCGTGACCGCGTCGCCGTAGAGCTCGATGGCCTTGAAGCTCTTGACCTTGGGGCGGATGCGCTTGGCGAAGTGCTCGACCTGCTGGCGGCCCATGCCGGCGGACTTGACCAGCTCGGCGGTGATCTTGTCTTGCAGCGACAGGAAGTCACTCGTAGACCCGTCCACTTTCGCCGAGCCCTTGATCTCCCCGGTGGCCACGTCGACGAAGCGCGCGGTCACACGCACCTGCGACGCGGCGCGCTGATAGGCGCCGGCGACGATCATGGTGGCGCCGAGCAGCGTGCCGACGCGAATCGACTCGGCCATGCCGAGATCGTTCTTCTTCGCCTGCAGGTTCTGCTCGGCGATGATCTTGTCGATGTTGCCGCGCTCGACGACTTTGAGGCCCGCGTCCTTGAGATCGGACGTGACCGTCTCGCGGATCGCTTCGCCCACCTGCCCCTTGCCGCCCGACAGATCCTTGAACGGCATGACGGCCACTGTCGTGACCAACATGAGCGTGATCATCGGCTTCGCCTCTGATCGCGCGGCCCCACGGGCCACGCATTAATGACGATCAAAGACCGCTCGCTTTGCTCGCTCATTTTTTGGTCTTCTCCAGCGCCGCCAGCGCCACCAGCTTCTGCTTGAGCCCGCGCGCCACTTCGTCCTGCGCGCCGAACACATCGCGCGCCGGCCGCGTCACGGTCAGCGTGTCGACGATCTCGCCGTTCTCGACGCGCACGAAGCGCGCCGTGATGCGCACCAGCTTGCCCGCGCGCTGGAAGCCGCCCTGCACGGCCACCTGCACGCCCTCGAGCTTGCCCTTCTCGGCGATGGTCGCCTTGTCGAAGTGCTCGTCCTTCGAGCGGTCGAGCTCGCCGATGTCGCTCTCGATGTCGCTGCGCTCGACGAGCGTGACGTCGCCGCCCGCCGCCGACATCGCCGACACCGCGGT
>DASXOU010000370.1:0-4130 GCA_036494045.1 Polyangia bacterium
GATCGCCTGCGCGTGCCCGGGCAGGGCCGGCCGCGGCGACTTTCGCCCGACGAGATGGCGCGCGGCGCGTTCGGCGTGGCGCCGCGGCCGAAGCTGCCGCTGACCGTCACCAAGGGCAAGGACAAGGGCGGCAACCTCGGCTTCATCGTCAAGGACGCGCTCGGGCGGCAGTTCGCGGTCAAGCTCGATCCGCCCGGCTACGTCAGCCTCGACACCTCGACGGAGGTGGTGGTGTCGCGGCTGGCGTGGGCGGGCGGCTGGAACGTGCCGGCGGAGTCGATCGTCGACCTGCGCCCGAGCGACCTCATCCTCTCGCCCAAGGCGACGGTGACCGACGCGCTCGGGCACAAAAAGCCGCTCGACGCCGAGCGCTATCGCAAGCTTTTGGCGCGCGCGCCCGTCGGGCCCGACGGCAGCATGCGGGCGCTGGCGAGCTTGTGGATCGAAGGGATCATCGTCGGGCCCTACAGCTACGAAGGGCGGCGCCGCGACGACGGCAACGATCGCGTGCGCCACCAGGATCGGCGCGATCTGCGCGGCTATGGCGTCTTCTCGGCGTGGGTGAACGACGTCGACACCACCGAGGCCAACACGCTCGACAGCTACCTGGGCGAAAGGGGGCGCGGGCACCTCGTCCATTATCAGCAGGACGTGGGCGGCTCGTTCGGCGCGCGCGCGGCCGAGCCGATGTTCTATTGGATGGGCGCGGACACCTACTTCTCCGGCAGTCGATTGTTCGCGTCGCTGTTCTCGTTCGGCCTGGTGCCGCGCGCGTGGGAGGGCGAGTCGGTGCGCGCGCGGCGGGCGCGGCTGGTCGCCGAATATCCCGAGCTCGGCTGGTACGACGACGAATCGTTCGAGCCGCGGCGCTGGCACCCGATCTTCGACAACGCCGCGTTCGTGCGGGCGACGGCGCGCGATCGCTATTGGGGGGCCAAGCGGATCTTGCTGATCGGCGAGCCGGAGCTGCGCGCGGCCATCGCCGAGGGGCGCTATCGGCCGGCGGCGGCGGATCGGCTGTTCTCCGTGTTATGGGCGCGGCGCGACAAGATCCTGCGCGCGTATCTCGGTGACGTGCCGGCGCTCGATTGGTTTCGCGTCGAGCGCGGCGCGCTCTGTTGGGACGACTTGTGGATCGCCGGCGGGCTCGACGGCGAGGGCAGCGCCGAGTACTCGGTCGACGGCGTGCCGCTCGCGCATGGCGCGCCGCGCTGCGCGACCGTCGAACGCGGCTATCAGATCGTGGCGCTGCGGGTTCGTCGCGGCGGCGAGCGCCGCTTCTCCAGGCCGGTGCGCGTGCATCTCATCGATCGGCGCATTGTCGGCGTCGAACGTTAGCTGCATACTGCGCCGCATGCGAAACGCGATGTTGCTGATCACGCTCGTCGCCATGGCCGCGCCGGCGCGCGCCGAAGATCAATTCCTGCGCGAGCTGGCGGTCACGCGCGGCTACAACCTCGGGCGGCCGACGCACGCCGAGCCGACGCCCGACGGCAAGACGGTCCTGTTCCTGCGCACCGAGCCGCGCTCGCCGGTGTCGTCGCTCTACGCCTTCGACGTGGCGACGGGACAGACGCGCGTGCTGTTGACGCCCGCCGAGATCCTGAAGGGCGCCGACGAGAAGCTGAGCCAAGCGGAGAGGTCGCAGCGCGAGCGGCAGCGCATCTCGACGCGCGGCTTCACCGGCTATCAGCTCAGCGACGATGGCAAGATGATCCTGGCGTCGCTGTCGGGCAAGCTCTACGTGGTTCGGCTCGCCGACAAGGACACGCGCGAGCTCGCGACCGGCGCCACGCCGCCGCTCAATCCGACCTGGTCGCCGGACGGGACCCGGATCGCGTACGTGCACGAGCGCGACCTCTACGTCTACGACCTCGCCAAGAAGCGCGAGACGCGGCTGACGAAGTCGACCGATCCGGCGATCACCAACGGCCTGGCCGAGTTCGTGGCGCAAGAGGAGATGGCGCGTGTGCAGGGCTTCTGGTGGGCGCCCGACGGAAAGTCGCTGGCGTACGAAGAGGCCGACAACCGCGGCGTCGAAGAGCTCACCATCCCCGACGTCGCGCATCCGGAGCATCCGCCGGAGCCGACCTATTATCCGCGGCCGGGCAAGGCCAACGCCAAGGTGCGCGTCGGCGTGATTCCCGTCGGCGGTGGCGCGACCACGTGGATCGGCTGGGATCGCGACAAGCTGCCTTATTTGGCGCGCGTGGTCTGGCGTGACACCGCGCCGCTGACGCTGGTGGTGCAATCGCGCGACGAGAAGACGGTCGACGTGCTCGCCGCCGACAAGAGCGGGCGCACGCGCGTGCTCGTCGACGAGCACGACGACGCGTGGATCGATCTCGATCGCGCCATGCCGCGCTGGCTCGCCGACGGCTCGGCGTTTTTGTGGTCGACGCAATCGGCCGGCTGGCCGACCTTGCAGCTGCGCGGCGCCGACGGCCACTTGGTCCGTCCGCTGTCGACGGACAAGGAGAACTACGAGGAGCTCGTGCACGTCGACGGCGCGCATCGCGTGGCGTGGTTCGAGGGGCGGCCGACGGCGCCGGAGACCCAGGTCTATCGCGTTTCGCTCGACGGCGGCGCGCCGGTGGCGATGACGCGCGGGTTCGGCGTGCATCAGGCGGATCTGGCGCGCAAGGGCGATGGGCGCGTGTGGATCGAGTGGTCGACGACGCCGACGGCGATGAAGCAGGCGAGCGTGCACGTGCTCGACGACAAGGGCGTCGATGCGGTCGCCGGCGAGCTGCCGTCGGTGGCGGTGAAGCCGCCGTTCGTGCCCAAAGAGACGTTCGAGCGCGCCGGCGATCTCGGCTTCTGGACCGCGATGGTGCGTCCGCGCAACTTCGATCCCAAGCGCAAGTATCCGATCGTCGTCGACGTCTACGCCGGGCCGCAACACCAGCAAGTGCTCGCGACGCCGAAGCTGTTGCGCCAGTGGATGGCGGATCACGGCGTCATCGTCGTCGCCATCGACGGCCGCGGCACGCCGGCGCGCGGGCACGATTGGGAGCGCTACATCGCCGGCGACTTCTCGCGGACCATCGACGACCAGGCGGCGGCGCTGCAGGCGCTCGCCGCCAAGCATCCGGAGATGGATCTGTCGCGCGTCGGCATCACCGGCTGGTCGTTCGGGGGCTACGAGTCGGCGCTGGCGGTGGAGAAGCGAGGCGACGTCTTTCACGTCGCGGTCGCCGGCGCGCCGGTCGCCGATTGGCGCGACTACGACACGCACTACACCGAGCATTACCTCGGCCTCTTGCCGGCGAATCGGGCCGCCTACGATTCGTCGTCGCTGCTCTCGTACGTCGATCGCTTGCAGCGGCCGCTCATGCTCATCCACGGCACCAGCGACGACAACGTCTACTTCTTCAACACGCTCAAGCTGTGCGACGCGCTCTTCCGCGCCGGCAAGCCCTTCTCGTTCCTGCCGCTGGTCGGCTTCACGCACATGGTGCCCGATCCGGTCGTGACCGAGCAGCTCCAGACCCGCGTCATGAAGTTCCTGACCGACGCGCTCTTCGCGCCGTCGGCGCCGAAGCCGCTGCCTAAGGCGACGGCATCCCGCTGAGCTGCAGGGCGACCGAGCCGGCGTCGGCGGCCGTGTCGGCGGCGACGACGAGGTAGTAATAGCCGGCGGCGAGGTTCGCGAAGCTGGTCGAGCCCGAGGCCGCGCCCGCCGATGGTGTGCACGACAGCTGCGTGCCCGCGTCGCAGGGAATCCCCACGCCCGCGTCGGTGTAGAGCGCGAAGTCGTGGTTGCCGAACTGGTTCCACGAAAGCGTCAGGTTCGCCTTCGCCGTCAGGTGCAGCTCGACCACCGCCGTCGGCCCGCCCGGCATCGTCTCGCACGACGGCTGCGCCGACACGCTCGAGCCCTGCGTCTGCACTACCTCGTCGACGTTCGAGCCGTCGAGCGGCATCGGATCGATCGTCTGATCGGGCCGGCACGCGGCGTTGGTGCAGTATTGCGAGGTGTAGCACTGCCGATTGCTGCACGCGCCCGGCTGGCTGCAGTCGACGGTCTGGCGATCGTCGACGAGCCCGAGCGTCAGGTGCATCGTGCCTTCCGAGCCCGGCTCGTAGCCTTCGACGATGACGTTGTAGGTGCCCACCTGCAGGTTCGG
>DASXOU010000371.1:0-11944 GCA_036494045.1 Polyangia bacterium
CGCGATCGATGAGGCCGGTCGTCAGATAGACCATCGACTCGGCGGCGTAGATCTCCATCATCATGCGCGCGATCTTGTCTTTGATGAGCCCGAACTCGGAGATGGCGCGGCCGAACTGCCGGCGCGAGGTCGCGTGCGCGAGCGCCAGCCGCATCACCTGCTGCGCCGCGCCGACGGCGCCGGCGGCGAGCCCGAGCCGTCCATTGTTGAGGATGCCCATCGCCACCTTGAAGCCGCCACCGACGGTGCCGAGCACGTTGGCGGCGGGCACGCGCACGCCGTCGAAGAAGAGCGCGGTGGTCGACGAGCCCTTGATGCCGAGCTTGTGCTCCTCGGGCCCCGACTTGACGCCCATGCCGCGCTCGACGAGGAACGCGGTGATGCGATCCTTCTTGCCCCCTTCGCGCTCGACCTCGGTCTGCGCGAACACGGTGAAGAAGTCGGCGATGCCGCCGTTGGTGATCCAGATCTTGCTGCCGTCGAGGACGAAGCTGCCGTCGGCTTGGCGCACGGCGCGCGTCTTGATCGACGCCGCGTCGGAGCCCGAGCCCGGCTCGGTGAGGCCGAACGCGGCGATGAGCTCGCCGGTGGCGAGGCGCGGCAGATAGCGCTGCTTCTGCTCGTCGTTGCCGTAGAGCACGAGGCCCTTGCAGCCGATCGACTGGTGTCCGGCGACGGTGACCGCGATCGATCCGTCGACGCCCGCGATCTCCTGCATCGCGCGCGCATACGCCGTCACCGACAGGCCGAGCCCGCCGTGTGCCTCGGGGATGGCGAGGCCGAAGAGGCCGAGCTTCTTCAGGCCCGCGAGCACCGACGGCGGAATGCGCGCCTCTTCGTCGATCTTGCGCGAGTCGATCTCGCCGGCGGCGAACTTCCTGAACTCGGCGAGCACCAGCTTCAAGTTGTCGCGCTCTTCGGGCCGCAGCGTCGGATAGGGGACGACGAGCGGCTCGGGGATGTGGCCGAAGTAGAGGCTCTTGCCGAAGCTGCCGGGTTCTCGCGGCTCCATCAGCGGGCTCCTTTGCGTGACATGCGACGATACAAATTTGCGACGGCGGCCGCGAGCACGGCGAGCCCGACCAGCTGCGAGGTCGAGACCGCGCCGCCGACGACGCCGCGCTCGACGTCGTCGCCGCGCCAATGCTCGACGACGATGCGCAAAAGCGCATACGCGACGACGTAGACACCGAAGATCGCGCCGGCGCGGCGACGCGGCAACAGCGCCGTGACGATCGCGATCGCGACCAGGCCCGCGGCTTCGTAAAGCTGCACCGGGTGGCGCGGCGCGCCGTGCAGCGTGACCGCGAGCGGGAACGACGCGTCGACGACGCGGCCGTAGCAGCAGCCGCCGAGGAAGCAGCCGACGCGGCCGATGGCGTGGCCGAGCGCGAGCCCGGGCGCGCCGGCGTCGGCGGCGTCGGCGATCGAAATGCGCCACGCGCGGCAATAGGCCCACGCCGCCGCGGCGCCGCCGATGAGGCCGCCGTAGAACACCAGCCCCGGGTGCAAGAGCGACGCCGGATCGGCGACGATGGCGCGCCACTGCACGACGTCGTAGAGGAGCGCCGCGCCAACCAGGCCACCGACGAGCCCGAGCAGACCCACGGCGAGCTCGTCGAAGCGCGGCACGCCGAAACGCGGCGCGCGCGCCACGCCGACGAGGATGCCGGCGGCGACGCCGACGACGATCAGCGCGCCATAGGAATAGATCGGACGATCGATGCCGTGGAAGTGAAGTCGGACGAGCTCGGGATGCACGCGGCTACTTCGCGGGCGCCCCCGACGGCGGCGGCAGCGCTTGTTGCTGCTGCTGCTTTTGCGACTCCTCGAGCGCCTTCTTGAACGCTTCGTTGAAGTCTTTGTTCTGCTGCTGGAACCCCGGATCGTTCGACATCTTCTCCATGTCGTGCTTGGCCTTGTTCACGCACGCGAAGCAGGCCGCCGACAAGAGGATGCCGAGCGTGAGCCCGACGATGCTCATCACCAGGCCCGCCGTCGCCATGCCCGTCGGCTGCTGCGTCTCGACGGCGTTCTTGCGGGCGAGGATGGCGAGGATGAGCCCGACCAGCGCCAGCGGTACGCCGAGCAGCGCCGCCGGGAACCAACAGAGGATCGTTCCGAAGATGCCGAGGACCAGAGCGGCTACCGCCACGAATCACCTCTCAACGAAAGTGCGAGCATCTTACCTCAGTTCTTCATGTGGAGCTTGCGCGTCGGCGGCGGCGGCGGCACGCGCGCCGGCTCGGACGGCGCCGTCGGCGCGACCACCGGCTCGGCCGGCGGCGGTGGCGGCTGCACGACCGCGGGCTCCTTGGCCTCGGTGGCTTGTTGCTGCACCTTGGCCTGCTGCGCGGCCTTCTCGATCTCCTTCGACGCCTCGCGCCCCGCGGCACCGACGGCGGCGGCGCACGAGGCGCACAGCGCGAAGATGAGCGCGGCGATGGTCGTGCCGACGATGCCGAGCACCAGGCCCGCCGTCGCCATGCCGGTCGGCTTGCCCTGCGCGACCAGCTGCTTCCGCGCCAGGATGCCGAGCACGATCGCCGTGATCGCGCACGGCCCGCCGACGAGGATGGTCACCCAGTTGAGCGAGAACAGCGTTCCGATGATCCCCAACACCAACGCAGCTACGGCCATCGTTCACCCCTCGTTCGTACAGTATACGGGGCGCGCCCCCGAGTCTTTCATGGTAGAAGGACGCGCCATGCCGAACAAGAGGGCAGCCGAATTTCGCGCGGGATTCTGCGCGCTGGTCGGTCGGCCCAACGTCGGAAAATCGACGCTGCTCAACCGCATCCTCGGCGAGAAGATCGCGATCGCCACGCCGCGGCCGCAGACCACGCGCAACCGCATCGTCGGCGTGCGCAACCTGCCCGACGCGCAGCTCGTGCTCGTCGACACGCCGGGCCTGCATCGGCCCAAGGGCCGCGGCCGCTCGCGCCTGAACACCTTCATGGTCGGCGAGGCGCTGGCGGCGCTGCAGGAGGTCGACGCGGTCTGCGCCATCGTCGAGACCCCGCCGTCGGCCGAGCTCAAGCGCGGCTACAAGCTCGACGTCGCGACCGAGTACGTCATCGGCGAGCTCAAGGCGGTCGACAAGCCGGCGGTGCTCGCGCTCAACAAGGTCGACACGCTCGGCTCCAAGGGCCTGATGCTGCCGATGCTGGAGGCGCTGCACAAGGCGCATTCGTGGCGCGCGGTGGTGCCGATCTCGGCCAAGTCGGGCGACGGCGTCGACGCGCTCGTGAGCGAGCTGGCGGCCATGTTGCCCGTTGGCGAACGGCTGTTTCCCGAGGAGATGCTGACCGATCGCGCCGAACGCTGGCTCGGCTCCGAGTTCGTGCGCGAGCAGGTGTTCCTGTTGACGCGGCAGGAAGTGCCGTACTCGGTCGCGGTCTCGATCGATACCTGGGAAGAGCGCGCGACCAAGAAGGACGTGATGATCGAGGCCACCATCCACGTCGACAAGGAGGCGCACAAGCGCATCGTCGTCGGCGAGGGCGGACGCATGATCCGGGAGATCGGCACGCGCGCACGCCAGGAGATCTCGAACCTGCTCGCCGTGCCGGTGCACCTCAAGCTGTTCGTCCGCGTCGACGAGGGCTGGACCGACGACGCGCGCCAACTGCGCGAGCTCGGATACGGCGAAGAATGAGCCCGCGCGTCTCGGAATTGGGCGAGAGCGATTCGTGGCCTCTGGTGGCCATCGTCGGCCGGCCCAACGTCGGCAAGTCGACGCTGTTCAACCGCATCGCCGGCGGGCACGACGCCATCGTCGAGGACGAGCCCGGCGTCACCCGCGATCGCCGCTACGGCGAGGCCGAGTGGGACGGGCGCCTCTTCCGCGTCGTCGACACCGGCGGCCTCGACTTCGACGCCAAGAAGCCCAAAGCGACGACGCTGGCGCGCGGCATCTTGAAGCAGGCGCTGCGCGCCGTCGACGAAGCGGCGGTCGTCCTCTTCGTCGTCGACGCGCGCCACGGCATCGTCGCCGAAGATCGCGACGCCATCGATTCCTTGCGCAAGAGCGGCAAGCCGATCCTGTGGGTCGCCAACAAAGTCGACGCCGCGAAGTTCGAAGCCGAGGCCAACGAGCTCTTCACGCTCGGCGCCGATCGCGTGTTCCCGGTCTCGGGGCAGCACGGTCGCGGCGTCAACGATCTGCTCGACGCCGTCGTCGCCGCGCTTCCCGACGCGCCGCGCATCGACGAGCAGCCCGAGCAGGAAGACGACGCGACGCGCCCGATCAAGCTCGCGCTCGTCGGCCGCCCCAACGCCGGCAAGTCGTCGCTGGTCAACCGCTTCGTCGGCGACGAGCGCGTCATCGTCGACGCCGAAGCCGGCACCACGCGCGATCCCGTCGACACGCCGGTCGTGCTCGGCGATCGCCGCTACGTCCTCATCGACACCGCCGGCATCCGCCGGCGCAGCAAGGTCTATGTGCCGATGGAGAAGATCGCCGTCGCCATGGCCGAAAAAGCAGTCGGCCGCTGCGACGTCTGCGTGCTCGTCGTCGACGCCGAAGAAGGGCTCGCCGAGCAGGACGCCAAGGTCGCCGGCATGTGCGACGAGGCGGGCAGGGCGCTCGTCATCCTGTTCAACAAGCTCGACCTCATCGACGACAAGAAGCAGAAGAAGCTGCACGAGGACTTGAAGCGCCAGCTGCAGTTCGTGCCCTGGGCGCGCGTCGTGTTCGCGTCGGCCAAGACCGGCAAGGGC
Organism: Polyangia bacterium; assembly: GCA_036494045.1. Taxonomy (GTDB): domain Bacteria; phylum Myxococcota_A; class Polyangia; order Palsa-1104; family Palsa-1104; genus JAQBQH01. Next base: position 4,723 of record DASXOU010000371.1, read on the forward strand.
ACGCAGCGCATCCTCGACGCGGTGCAAGCGGCCTACGCGGCCTACACGCGCCGCGTGACCACGGGCGCGCTCAACCGCTGGTTCGAAGGCATCGTCGAGCGCCATCCGCCGTCGGTGTATCGCGGCCACCCGGTGAAGCTCTATTTCATCCAGCAGCCGCAAGCCAAGCCGCCCACGTTCCTCTTGTCGGTGAACCACGCCGAGGGCGTGCACTTCTCGTATCGGCGCTATCTCGCCAATCAGCTGCGCGACGAGTTCGACTTGTGGGGCACGCCGGTCCGGATCGTGTGCAAAGAGCGCGGGCAGAAGCCGCGCACGCGCAAAGCCAAAGCTTAGTGAATGAGGTCGAGGTCGCGAATCTCCGAGCCGTCGGTCGGAAAGCCCGTGGTCTTCGGCGTCGGTGGATTGCAGAATCCCGCCACGAGCTTCTGAGTCACCTTGTCCCACCGGCCGGTGCAGTCGGTCGATGCCGGCGCGAAGGTCGAGCATACGCCGGGGGTGCCCCGATCGATGCAGATGTGCAGCGGGTAGCTGACCATCTGATTGCCCGCCATGTCCTGGGCGCGGGTGATCACGCAGGTCGGCCCTTCGGGTAGCCGGTTCAACGAGTCGAGCTGGAAGCCGACGCACTCATTCGTCGACACCGGCGCGATGCTGAAGATTGCGCCCGTCGGATCGGTGAAGGTCGGGACGACGTAGGTCATGTCGCTGGTGGTGCAGATGGGCTTGGGCGGCGCGAACCCCGTCTCGCCAACCAGGTCGCAGCCGGCCGGCGTGGTGCCCCCCGGCGCAAAGTTCGGCGCCCCGGCGCCGCGGGCCAGCGGCGACAGTTGGAGCGCCAGCGCTTCGCCCGACATCATCACATCCGACGTCGGAATGAGCAGCGGGTTGACGTCGTCGCACTCGTGGTTGGCGTCGTTGTCGGTGTCGACGGCGAGCACAACGCCGGCGGAGTCGGGAACCGCGAACAGCGTCACCGTCGTCGGATCGACCTTCGAGATGCGCTCGACCAGGAGGCCGGGCGCCGTATTGCCGTGATCCTCGACGCGCGCGCGCAGCGTGATGATCTGCAGGACCTTGGCGCCTTCCTGGACCGCCTCGTCGCCGAGCGGCGGAAACGGCTGCGAGCACTCGAACTGGCCCGTGTTGTTGGTCTGGCCGACGCGCATCGTGATCGCCTCGTTCATCGTCATCCACGGCGGCGTGTTGTCCACCACGATCTCTTCGCCGAGCTCGCCGTGGTTGCCGAGCGTGTCGTCGGCACGCACCGAGAACTCGGGGAAGACGTAATTGCGGCCGAGCGAGCGCACGTCGAAGACGCCGGTGTAGTCGTTCTTCGTCGGATCCGTGCGCGTCAGCGCCACCGAGGTCGCGAGGTTGCCGCCGAACACGGCTACGACGGTCGAGTCGTTTACGTCGGAGAGATCGGTGATCGTCGCCGAAATGGTGACGACGCCGCCGACGAAGCTGCCGGCGGCAGGCGTGTTGATGGTGATGTCGGGCCCCGAGTTGTCGACGGTGAATTGCTTGGTCGCCGAGGTCTTGGTGTTGTTCGAGTTGGTCGCCTGGACGGTGATGAGCTGCGGACCGTCGAGCGTCGGATTGTACGAGTTGAGGTCGATGGTCGCGGTCACGCGGAAGGGCACTGCGCCAGTCACCTGCGTCAGCGTGATGTCGCCGAGCATGCGAATGCCGGCCTGCACCTGTGAAAGCATCGTGATCGGGTGCAGGGTGTCGTCGATGATGGCCTCGAGCGTGACCGAGTTGTGCGCGGTGGCCGCGCTCGGCTGTACGAAGGTGATCGTCGGCCCGTGATCGTGGATGTACATGCCGACGGCGCTTCCCGCGAGGCCCATCGAATCGGTCGCGCTCACGGTGAAGCTCGACGGTCCCGATGGGATCGAGCCGATGTTGATCTGGCCCGAATAGACGTTCGCCGTGGCCGTCAGCGACATGGGCGCCGTGATGATGGCGCCTCCTGGCGGCGTGATGGTGATGAGCACCGAATCCGACTTGATCTGCGTGCTCGTCGGCGAAGTGATCGTCGCCGTGACTGAGAGCGTGTCGCCGGCGACTTCGGTCGTCGCCGTCGGTGCCGTGATGGTGATCGCAGGGCTGCCGGGCTGGTTGAACCCGGTCATGTCGATGAGCGCGGTTCCGAGATCCTTGCTGCCGCCGTCGCCGCGCTCCATCGAGAGATCGTCGGCGGGAAGGCCGGAGTCGAACGGCTTCAGCGGCTGTAGCGACTGACCGCAGGCAGCGACGAGCAACGGAAGGGCGAGGCTCAAGCCAATCAGGCGCATAAGGTCTCCAGACGCACTTCGGCGCGCGCCTATTTTCGCAGCCACTTCGAAGGCTTGTCAAGAACTCAGAGGCCGAGATCGCCGGGCTGCGCGGGACCGATGATGGAGCCGTTGACGAGATAGAGCGTGCGCCAGATGTCGTCGTAGCTGTCGAGCCGACCGACGTAGGTCACGAGATCGCCGACGTGATAGCGCGCGCGCACGGCGTTGCGCTCGGCGTTGTTGATCCACAACGAGACGTCGAAGGTGCTGGTCACCGGGAGCTCCTTCAAGGTGACGCCGTTGACCGTGAACGACCGGATGCGCCCGGTCCAGCGCACCCAGCGACGGTGATAGCGCTCGGCCCAGAGCGCGGCCTTGGGGCCCTGGCCGATCTTGTGCTGCAAGAAGATCGGGTGCAGATACGAGAACGGCACGTCGATGAGCTCGGGCGCGGCTTCGGCGCCGAAGGTCGCGCCGTTCTTGCCCGCGCCGCCGCCGACGAGCGGCTTGTCGTCGCAGGCGGCCAGCGCCAGCGACGCGACGACTGCGACAGCGACGAGCCGCGCAAAGAGGCGCACGCCGTCAGTGTAGCTCGAACGGATAGGTGCCGCTCATCGGCGGGCCGGTGAAGCTCGGGAAAACCGCGCGCGCGATCGCGTTCTCGAGGCACATCGAGACCGTCGGGTCGGGCAGATCGGCGTTGTCGGCGTGGACCTCGGTGACGTGGCCGTCGCCGCGGATGGTGAGCCGGACCATCCAGGTCGTCGGCTCGCGCAATTGGCCGACGCAGCGGCTGGCTTCGCCGCGCACATGTTCGAGCCCCACGTCGATCGCCGTGTTGTCGAGCGGCGTGTTGGCGCCGGCGCGCGATTCTTCCTGCATGCTGGCGCAGCCGCCGAGGAGGAGCGCGATCGCCAAACAAAGCATCGGGCGCATCGCGCGCGACCTTAGCACGCACCCGCCGAACGGACCTGTTCGCGTAGTTGACATAATATGCCTTATCGGACGTAACGCAGTTGCGGAGGGGCGGGCGCGCGTAATACCGTGCGGCCGTGGATTCTGTCGACCGCGACCGCGATCGGGCCCATGGGCTCGCCCGTCTCTTGGCCGCGCTCATCGATCCGCCGTCGCCCGAGAAGTTCGGCGCGACCGTCTGCCAGCTCGCGTGCCGCCATCTCGCCGTCGGCGCGGCCGCGCTCTTCGTCGGCGACGAGCATCCCGAGTGCTTCGGCGCGTCCGGCTTCGCCGTCGATCCGCCGCCGGGCGTGCCCGCGTCGCTCTCCGCGGCCGACGTCGCGCGCTTGCAAGCCTGGGCCGCCGAAGCCGGCTTTCGCCAGCTCGACCTGGCGCTCCTCGCCATCGACGCGCGCCCGGCCGGACTGCTCGCGCTCTTCGCCACCGAGGGGCCGCCCGTCGACGGCGCCGATCTCGATCTCCTCGGCGTCGCCGTGTCGCGCGCGCTCGTGCACGCCCGCGCCGTCCGCGCGCGCCGCCGCGATCCCGCCGCCGACGAGCCACACGCGCAGGACGAGCTGGTCCGCGCCGAACGGCTGCGCGCGCTCGGCGAGATGGCGCGCGGCATCGCCCACGACTTCAACAACGCGCTCAACGCCATCCTCGGCCAGACCGGCGTGCTCAGCGCGCTCGTCGGCGATCGCCCGGCCGCCGCCGACGCGCTCGAGCGGCTACGCAAGGTCGCGCTCGACGGCGCCGCGACCATCCGGCGCGTGCAGGAGTTCAGCGGCCAGCGCCGCGATCGCGACTTCGATCGCGTCGATCTCGGCCGCCTCGTCGCCGCCGCCGGCGAGGAGCTGCGCACGCGCGCCCCCGTCGGCGTGCGCATCGAGGTCGCGGTCGGCGCCCGCCGCGCCGTCGCCGGCAACGCCGAGGAGCTGGCCGAGCTCGTGCGCGCGCTCGTCGACAACGCGATCGAAGCCATGCCCGACGGCGGCGCGCTCACGCTCGAGCTCGCGCCCAGCGGCGAAGATCGGCTCACGCTCACCGTCGCCGACAGCGGCGTCGGCATGTCGGCCAACGTGCAGCGGCGCGCGCTCGATCCGTTCTTCACGACCAAGGGCTCGGGCAAAAAAGGGCTCGGCCTGGCGCTCGCCTACGGCGTCGTCACCCGCCACGGCGGCTTCATCGAGCTCGACTCGCAGCTCGGCCGCGGCACGCGCGTGCACGTGCGGCTGCCGGCTGCAGGCGCCACCGGCGAGCATTCGGTGGTATCGCGCGCCCCGCCCGTCCCCGCCGCGACGCCGGGCGGCCGCCGCGTGCTGCTCGTCGAGGACGATCCCGACAACCGCGAGGCGATGGCGTCGCTGCTCGCGCTCGGCGGCTTCGTCGTCACCGCCGCCGACTGCGGCGCCGCCGGCGTGCGCGCGTTCTCCGCCGGCAGCTTCGACGTCGTCCTGACCGACCTCGGGCTGCCCGACATGGACGGCTGGGAGGTCGCCGGGGAAATCAAGCGCGCCGCGCCCGAGATGCCGATCGCGCTGATCACCGGCTGGGGCCTCAACCTCGATCGCGACGAGATCCGCCGCCGCGGCGTCGATCTGCTTGTCAAAAAACCACTAGATCCGCGGATGTTTGTCGGCGAAATCGAGAATCTGGTTCAAGCCGGCGCGCGCAGGCCCAAGGCGTAGGCGAAGGCCACGACGACGAGCGCGTGCGCGATCTCCCCGCGCGCCACGCGCCCCGGGATCTCGCGATACGGCACCAGCACCACGTCGATGTCCTCGCCGCCGTCGAGCGTCGGCACGCCCACGGGCTCGACGTCGCGCGCGAGGAACGACCAGCAGCGATTGGTCTGCATCGCCGGATTGGGCGCGATCACGCCGGTCGGTACGATCTCGGGCGCGCGATAGCCGGTCTCTTCGAGGAGCTCGCGCCGCGCCGCTTCGAGCGGCGACGGATCGCCGGGATCGATCATTCCGCCCGGCAGCTCGAGCGTCTCGGCGCCGATGCCGTGCCGCTGCTGCCGCACCATCACGACCTGCCCGGCGCGCGTCAGCGGCACGATGTTGCACCAGTCGGGCGCCTCCAGAATCCAGAACTCGTGCTCGTGCCCGGTGCGCGGATGCACGAGCGCGTGGGCGTCGAGGTTGAAGATCTTGGTGTCGAGGACGCGCCGCTTGCCGCGGCGCTGCCACGGATCAGCCACGCGGCCCGTCTTCCGACGAGAAGATCACTTCGCCGAGCTGCCGATCGGGCGCCGCCGCGCGCGCTTTTTCGACGGCGCGCTGCTCCTCCGCCAGGCGCGGAAACAGGTAGCGCATGTTTCCTTCGGCGTCCGTGGTGACGTCGCCGTCGAGATCGCGCACCAGCGTGTCCAGCATCTTCTGCGCGTCGGCCGCCGGCATGCCGGTGCGCTGCGCGGCGAGCGCGGTCAGCTCGGCCGGATCGCGCGGCTCGCCCGGCCGCGACCAGATCTCGCGGTAGAGCTCGCGCCGCAGTTGGCGGCGCTCGCGCTTCTTGAGCTGCCGGCGCCGCACCAGTGCGCGCGTCGCCGGCACCGCAAAGAAGATCGCGGAGAAGATGAGCGGGAACAGCGTGAGCCAGAAGGTCCACGGCTGCGCCGGCAGGTGAAAGCGCTGCAGGAACGCCGGCCCGACGGTCACCGACGCGAGCAGGTTGAACCCGGCGAAGGCCGCCGTGACCGCGTTCGCCGTCGCCGTGTTGCCCGTGAGCGGCGGCACCGGATCGGCCGTGTCCCATGCCCAGGTCCAGTGCGTGCCCGCCGCCGACGCCGACGGCAGGATCGCGTCGAACACGTAGAGCAGCGTGCCGTCGTCGGCGACCTCGACCTCGCCGTCGTACTCGACCATGAGGCGCGTCAGCTCTTCCTCGGCGCCGCTCAGCGACAGCCCGGTGAGCGCGCTCAGCTCCGCCGCCGTCACGCGGCCTTTGTGCTCGCGCAGAAACGCCACCAGCCGCTTGTCGGCCTCGCGCGGATCATGAGGCGCCGACTTCGGCCCGAACACGAAGTCGAACACCGATTGGTAGAAGCGCTTCTTCGGCGCGTTGCGCGGGCGCCGCATCGCCCTTCCGTACGGATCGCGCCCGTAGCCCGGCGGCGCCAGATCGGGCATCAGCCAGAACCAGATCCACGGAAAGCCGAAGCCGTCGCCGCCGCGCCGATCGTCGCGGTCCGACGACGATTTCGCCACCATCATCGAGATCATCATGGCGATGAACGCGACCACGTACGCCACCAGCGTGACGACGATCCAGATCTTGAAGAGGAATTGAAAACCCTTCCACGCCGCCTGCCCCGCCTTCTCCAGCTTCTCGCGCAAGGTCACGCGGTCGCGCCGCTCGAGCGACGGATCGAACTCGTAGACCAGCTCGCCCTCGTCGGTGACCGCGAGGTGGCTGCGATAGGTGGCGACCAGCGACTTCAACGCTGGCTCGGCCTGATCGCTCGGCAGGCCGGTGAGCGCCACCGCGTCGGCGCGCGTCAGCTTGACCAGCGCGGTCTGGCCGCGCGACTTCTGCCGAAGCGCGTCGAGCAGCGTGTCGCGCGCGCGTGGATCTTCGACTTTGACCTTGGTTATGGTTGCGGGCATCTGCACTCAATATGGGGCTAGGCGAGGCCTCGTACCACGAATTCTCCTCGTGCGGGGAGCCCTGTGGTAGCGCCCAGCTTGGTAACAACCGCGGCGCCGATCTTGTTCCCGGCGCGGCAGGCGGCGCGGATCTCGTCGAGCGTGAGCTCGGCAGGTCGCCGGCCGTCGCGAAACGCGGGCGCCAGCGTGGCCAGGAGGCCCGCGGCGAAGCCGTCGCCCGCGCCGGTGGTGTCGACGACGTCGACGCGCTCGCCGGGCAGCCAATCGCGCCCGCTTGCATGCTCGACGTAGCAGCCGCGCGCGCCGAGCGTGACCACGACCAGCGCCGGCCCGAGCGCGCGCAGCTTGGCCGCGCCCTCCTCCGGATCG
>DASXOU010000372.1:0-2139 GCA_036494045.1 Polyangia bacterium
GCCGGTCAGATACGGCTCCTCGCACAGCATGCGCACGGCGCGCGCCACGTCGGCGGGCGAGCCTTCGCGGCCGAGCGGCACCTTGGCCAGCTGCGCGGCGCGGCGCGCCTCGTCCCAGTCGTCGGGGAAGATGACGGTGCCGGGCGCGACGCAGTTGACGCGCGTACGCGGCGCGAGCTCGAGCGCGAGGCAGCGCGAGAGATGCAGCAGCGCCGCTTTCGACGTCGCGTAGGCGGACCAATGGGCCCACGGCTGCCAGGCGGCGACGTCGACGAGGTTGACGATCGAGCCGACGCCGGCGCGGGCGGCTTCGCGCATGAGGCGCATGGGCGCGTCGAGGTTGACGGCGAGCATGGCGGACCAGGCGTCGTCGTCGAGCGCGTCGAGCGGCGTGCGCGCATAGGCGGCGGCGTTGTTGACCAGGATGTCGAGGCGGCCGACGGCAGCGACGGCATCATTGATGACCCGCGCGGCGGCGGCGCGCTCGGCGAGGTCCGCTTGCACGACGACCGCGGCGCCGGCAGCGACGGCGGAAATCGCGGCGGCGAGCGCGCGCGCCTCGTCGGGCGAGCCGCGATGATGGATGACGACGCGTGCGCCGGCCCGCGCCAGCTCCTCGACGATGGCGCGGCCGACGCGGCGCGCCCCGCCGGTGACCAGCGCCGTCTTGCCCGCGAGCGACATGCGCGGCACTGTATCGGGCGATGCACCGGTTCATCAAGGCCGTCGGCTCCGGCGCCAAGCGCGCGCGCGACCTCTCGCAGCAGGAGGCGCGCGACGCGATGGCGCTCGTGTGCGACGGCGAGGCGCGGCCGGAGCAGGTGGGCGCGTTCCTCTTGTCGCTGCGCATGAAGGGCGAGGCGGCCGACGAGCTGGCCGGCTTCGTCGAGGCGCTCGAGGCGCGCATGTCGGTCGGCGCGGCGCGCGCGCCCGCGGATACGCTCGATGTCGACTGCCACGGCGACGGGCACGAAGGGCGCGCGACCATGTTGCCGGCGGCGGCGTGCGCGCTGGCGGCGCTGGGCGTGCCGGTGCTCCTGCGCTTGCAACGCGAGCTGCCGACGGCGCGCCATGGGCTGGTCGCCGCGTTGGCGGCGCTCGGGCTCGACGTGGCGCGGCCGCTCGATGCGACGCGCGCGGCGGCGGCGCTGTCGTCGCTGGGCGTGGGCGCGCTCGATCTGCCGACGTATCTGCCGCCGCTCGATCGATTGGTCGCGCTGCGCCCGCTGTTCGGCGTGCGCACGGTGGCGCAGACGCTCATGAAGCTCGTCGATCCGCTCGGCTGCCGCGCGCGCGCCGTCGGCGTGTTTCACGCGCCGTATCTGGCGTCGACGGCGGCGGCGCTGGCGAAGCTCGGGCGCGACGGCTGGTGCGTGCAGGCGCTCGGCGGGCTGCCGGAGGCGTCGCCGGGCAAGATCGTGCGCGTGTGCCGCGCCGGCGGCGAGCCGCGGACGATCGATCTGCGCGCGCTCTCCGCCGTCGGCGCGCCGGCGAGCGACGCCGACGAATGGAGCACCGAAGACGCGGCCGCGCTCAATCGCGCCGCGCTCGACGGCAGCGACGGGCCGGTCGCGCGCGCCGCCGCCGCCGCCGGCCTGCTCTCGTTCGCGGCGCGCGGGATCGATCCGTTGGCCGCCGCCGCCGACGCGCGCCGCGTGCTCGTGTCGGGCGCGGCGCGCGCCGTCGCTGCGAGGTTGGCGTCCGCATGAACAAGCTGGTCATCGCGTTCCTCGGCGCCGTTACCGTCTTCGCCGTCGGCTTCGTCCTCGTCGAGCTGCACGCGCCGCTCACGCCGAGCGACGCGCATGACGGCCGCGACGCGCGCGATTCACGGCCGCCGGGAACGCCGTGGGTGCCACCGCCGCTGCCGCCGCCGAGCGCGTCGCATCCGTCGGGGTTCGGCGGGCCGCCCGTCGCCGGTGCGTCGTCTTCGACGCGTCCCGAGCGCCCGCCGGCCCTGCCACCGGTGCCTTCGTCGCTGCCGGGCACGCCCGATCCCGGCGACGTCGTCATCGACGGCAAGACGCGTCGCGAGTGGCACTCCTATTACCAAGAGCGCCAGCGCAAGGCCGCGATCGAGATCCTGCACTACCAGACCGTCGTCGATCGCGCCATCGCCGGCGAGGAGCCCGACCCGCG
>DASXOU010000373.1:0-4872 GCA_036494045.1 Polyangia bacterium
GGTGGCGACGACGATCTCGGGCTTGCCGTCGCCGTCGATGTCGCCGATGGCGGCGGTGGCTCCGGCGGGCGTGTTGCGCGCCGGATCGAGCGTGCCGGAGAACGCGGTCGCCGACGCGTGATTGCCGTGCGCGGGATCGAGAAACGGCAGCGTCTCGGTCTTGACGGGAAAGCCGGGCAGCTCCGAGCCGTCGGCGCGGATGGCGTAGACGTTGCCGCCGGTGTCGGCGTAGACGATCTCGCGCTTGCCGTCGCCGAGGAGGTCGGCGATCTTGGGCGAGCCTTCGCCCGAGTTGCCGAGGAACATCGGGAAGCCGGCGGCCAGATCGGGATCCTTGTAGATCGAGACGGCGTGGCGCGACTCGCCCTTGACGCCGTCGAGCACGGGATTCGACGAGTGCAGGACGGCGCGCGCGCGCAACGTGACGATGAATTGGTTCGACGGATCGTCGGGCTGGAAGGTCGGATCGGTCGGCGCCGGCACTGGATTGTTCACCGTCAGCGACGAGACGTCCCACGGCTGATCGACGTCGCCGACCATCGTCGACATCTCGGCGTGGCCGATGCTCGTGAACTTGTCGTCGGTGGGATCGACGCCGGGCGCCCACTCGAGCACCCAATCCATGGTCGTGCCTGTCGGCAGCGCGCCGCCGTGCCAGCCGAAGTGCGTCGTCACAGTCACCATCGGCGTCTTGTCCTGGTAGATGACGTCGAACCAGCCGGGCGACTTGATGTCGACCTCGGGCGGCAGCGCGCCGGCGAAGATGGCGTCGACGGCGGTGCGCTCGTTGGGGCGCCCGTAGCCGAAGCGGCGCGCGAAGGCGTAGCCGTTGGGCTGCGGCGGCATCGTCGGAAACTTGGTCGGATCGGTGGCGTCGCTCGGATCATAGAAGTTGTCGGTGGTGCCGATGAAGATTTGGCGCACCTCCTCCGCGGTCAGGCGACGGCCGGCGCTATCGACGGGCGGCAGCCCTGCCTTGATGGCCGCGGCGTAGAGCAGGCCCGCCAATCCGCCGGCGCGCCCTGCCGCCTCCGACGAGCAGTTGGTCGCCGAGATCGACAGCATGAGCTGCGCGCCGTAGTTGGTGCAGGTGTCGTAGTTGAAGAACGTCGTCGCCGAGGTCAGCGACTGCGCGTCGTAGCGGATCGCGTGCACCGAGATCGCGTGCTGCGAGGTGTTCGGGAAGTTGTGGTGGAACGAATCGAGATCCGAGTTCGACGCGATGATGGTGACGTTGTGATCATAGGCGTACTGCATCGCGTCGCGCGACAGCGACGGATTGTCGAGCCCGCCGCCGCCCGAGATGTTGACGACGCTGGCGCCGATGTCGGTCGCGTAGGTCACCGCCATCGACCAGGTGTTGAGCTCGGGCACGAACGCGTCGCCGACGCGCAACATCATCACCGTGCAGTTGGGACAGGTGCCGATGCCGCCCTGCCCGTTTTGCGGCTCGCTAAAGCCGTCCTTCGACGAGCCGGTGCCGTGGCCGAAGCCGGTGTCGTCGAGCGGATCATTGTCGTCGTGGAAGAAGTCCCAACCGCTGATGTCGTCGACGTAGCCGTTGCCGTCGTCGTCTTTGCCGTCGGAGAACGAGAGGATGAGGTCCTCGGGATCGATGACGCCGTTGCCGTTCTTGTCGCTGACGCGCGGATCGCACGCGCTCGCCGCCGGCGCCAGCATGTGGCCCACCGTCGTCGTGTAGTCCTGCACGTTGAACTTGCCGTCGCCGTTGACGTCGTACGTGACGCCATCGGCGTTGGGACAACCCATCGGCGGCGGCAGCTCGCCCTTGTTGAGGAAGACCTGGTTGGTCAGCTCGCCGTCGTTCCACTCGATGCCCGAGTCGGTGACGGCGACGAGGACGCTCGGATCGCCGATCGAGCGCGACCACGCCTCGTCGACGTGCATGCCGGTACCGAGCATCTTGGTGACGGCGTCGACCTGCGCGCGGATCATCTGCGGCACGAACGACCAATAGTTCCAGTCGCCCGAGTAGTCGGGATCGTTGGGCCAGTTGGTCGGGTCGCTGTAGTCGAAGCCGGTGTCGGGCGACGGCGGCGGCCACGCGGCGTGCGCGCGCGGCATCACGAACAAGACAAACGCGATCGCGACGGCGACGAGAAGGCGCTGGGCGCGTTTCATGGCGCGCAGCATATCGACACGCATTGCAAACGGGAAGCATCAGCGTTGGTCGAACCACGCGAATTTCTTGACGCATCATGTCGCGCCAGGCACCGTTGAAGGCCGTGTCGAACGCCAAGTCGGTTTCCGCGGGGCGCGGGCTCGTCTTCATCACCGTCGCCAAGCTGTGGTTCATGGTGGCCGGCTACGTCGTGCAGTTCGCGCTGCCGCGCGCGCTCGGATCGCCGGCGCGCTACGGCGTGTACGTCGTCGTGCTCTCGCTGTTGTCGCCGGTGAACAACGTGATGGTGCAGGCGACGATTCAGGGCGTCTCCAAGTTCACCTCCGAGATCGAGGCGCGCCAGGGCGTCGTCTTGCGCGCGGCGCTCAAGCTGCAGGCGATGCTCGGCGGCGGCGTTGCGCTCGCGTTCTTCCTGATCGCGCCGCTGATCTCGTGGTTCGAGCACGACTCGACGCTGACGCCGTACCTGCAGCTCGCCTCCGGCGTGGCGCTGGCGTACGCGTTCTACGCGGTCTTCGTCGGCGCGGCCAACGGGCGCAAGGAGTTCCACAAGCAGGCCGGCCTCGACATGACCTACTCGACGCTGCGCTGCCTGTTCATCGTCGGCGCCGCGGCGGCGACGCACTCGGCGATGGCGGCGGTGGGCGGCTTCGTGGCGGCGGCGGCGGTGGTGCTGGTGCTGTCGATCTTCGTCGTCGGATTCGGCAAGCCGTCGTCGGAGCCGTTCGACAACCGCGTGCTCCTGAAGTTCTTCTCGGGCGTCGCGTTCTATCTGTTGATCGTGAACCTGCTCATGTTCACCGACGGGCTGCTCTTGAAGCGTGAAGCGACCGAGTGGGCGGCGGCGCACGGAATCGCCGATCCGTCGATGTACGGCAACGAGCAGGCAGGGTTCTACGGCGCGGTGCAGAACGTGGCGCGCATTCCCTATCAATTGATCCTCGCCGTCACCTACGTGATCTTCCCGCTCATCTCGAAGTCGACGTTCGAGAACGATCTCGAGCGCACGCGCGGCTACGTGCGCAACACGATGCGCTACTCGCTCGTGGTCGCCGCGCTCATCTCCGCGGTGCTGGCGGCGCGGCCCGACGCGACGATGCGCCTCTTCTACAAGCCCGAGTACGCCGTCGGCGCGCACGCGCTCGGCGCGCTCGTCGCCGGTTACGTCGCGTTCTCGCTGTTCAACATCGCCGGCACGATCATCAACGGCTCGGGGCGCACGCTGCCGACGACGGTGATCGGCGTGGTGACGCTGGCGGCGACGGTGGCGGCGGAGTGGATCGGCCTCGGCATGGCGCTCGGCCGCGGGCACGACGCGCTGTTCGTGGCGGCGACGGTGACGGCGGCGACGATGACGTTCGGGCTCGTGCTCTCGGCGGGCTACTTGTGGCGGACGTTCGGCGCAGCGCTGCCGCTCTTGTCGCTGGTGCGCGTAGCGGCGGCATACGCGGCGGCGCTGGCGACGGGCTGGGCGTGGAATCGCGCGGGGCTGATGCCGGGGAAGATCGGGACGATCGCGTCGAGCGCCGTCATCGGCGTGGTGTACCTGGTCGTGTGCGTAGCGACGGGCGAGCTGCGTCCCGCCGAGCTCAAACGGCTGCGCGGCTAGGGGCTGCGGCCTCGCCTGCGCTCGTGTCGCCGCAAGGAAGGCAGCTCAGCGCCAGCGGAGCTCCCAGCGACACCCGGCATCGCCGCCGTGCAGGCACGCCGCGTGCGTCACCGACGGGGACTTCGCTCCCGACAGCTCCATCGCCGCCCGAAACCAGCCGCTGGCCGAGGAGGTTGCCCTTGATCTTGTTGTCGCGCATCTCGGGCATCGCCAGCATGTTACCGCGGTTGCGCGCCTAAAGTCGTGCGCGGTTCGGCCGATGGACAGGGTGACGCTCCGAATCGACGGAGCCAAGGAGATGCGATGTTCTCCATCAAGTCCCTGTCCCTCCTCGCCGCGAGCAGCGAAGGGGGGCGATTGTTCGGCGTGATGATGCTCGCGTTCGTCGCGGTGATGGTGGTCGCGATTCGTCGCCGGCGCGCCTAGGCGCTCGCCACCGAGCGCAGCTTCTGCCGCTGCTCCGCGGTCAGGCTGAAGTGCAGATGCTCGAGATCGTCCGCCAGCTCGCCCTTTCCGACGAGAAACTCCACCGCCTCACGCTCGAACGGCTCACGCGCGATGATCGACAGCGCCTCGGCCAGCTCCGCGGCCGCCAGCTTGTCCTTCGCCTGCGTCACGACCTCGTCGAACAATTCGCGTTGCCGCTGATTGAGCTCGAGCGAGCCGGCCACGTCGCGCGGCGCCGCCGCCTTGACCGCGCCGTCGGTCGCGCGCGCATCTTCGTGCCAACGGCCCCAACGCTGCCAGCGTCCCCAGCGACGTCCGGAGCGCGGCTCGACGTCGGGCGCGCCCAGATCGATCGGCCCGCGCCGCCGGAACCCGAAGCGGCCGCCGCAACCACCGCCGCCGTATCCATACGCGTGCCGCCAGCGCCGCCGCATGCGGAAGCGAATCACGCGCGAGACGATGAACGCAGCCAAAAGTCCGTAGAGCACCGGATGACCCATGACGACTGCCTCCTTGCCACCGAAGGTACGTTCGCCGTTTTGTCGGCGCGTGTCGCGCGCGTAAAGTTTTGTAAAAGTTGCTCGCGCGCGTCGCTCCGCTAGTCTGGAAACATGCGCATTCTCCTCGCCACCCTCGCGCTCGTTCCGCTCACCGCGTGCATCGGCGCGCTCGG
>DASXOU010000374.1:0-3006 GCA_036494045.1 Polyangia bacterium
GACGCCGAGCCCGGCGGCACCGACGGCGCCGATCCCGGTCCACACCCACCACAGCCGGCGCGCGCGCGACGGCGGCGGCGGACCGGCCGCGACGAGCGCGAGCCGAGGCGCCGACACCACCGGCAGCTCGAGCGGCGCCGCCGCGCTGCCCGCCGACAACGCGCCCGCCGCCGCGCGCCCTTCGGCCCAATATTCGAGCGCGCCCGCCCGCTCGAGGGTGAGGTCGGCGTGCAGCAGCTCGCCGTCGCGCCCGTCGTGATACAGCGGCGCCTCGCGCCAGCCGCTCTCGCCACGCCAGCGCCACTCGACGACGCCGAACGCGCGCCCGCCGGTGCGCGACGCCTCGAAGCGCAGCGCCAGCACGTCGCCACGCCGCTCGGGCGGCAGCGCGCGCAAACGCGGCGCGTTCTCCAGCTCGTCCTTGACCTCGCGAAACAGCGCCGCCACCTTCGGCGACGTGTACTGCGGCAGCTCGTAGTCGGGCTCGTCCTGCAACACCGCGCGCAGCTCGCGCCGCGCCGCGCCCGTCGAGCTCAGCGCCACGTAGCCGGCCGCGAGATAGAACGAGCACTCGACGCGCTCGGCCGGCTCGAGCCCGCCGCGCGTGCGCGCATGCTCGAGCATCGCCACCGACTCGGCGTACGATGCCTCGCGATAGAGCTCGATGCCGCGGCGAAGGAGCGGCCTGCCGTCGCCAGCCCCAAAAGAGGGATCGGCCGTGCTCGTCGCCAGCACGAGCGACGCGATCACGATGAAGGCAAACGCACGCACCGCTCCATCGTCCGACGGCGCCAGCGCGGGATCAACGGCCTCTCTCGTCGGTGACGCGGATTACCGTCGAGCGCACACGCAATCTTTCGTGCGCCTCCTGCGACATCGCCCTACTCGCCGCCACGAAAATTTCGGATGCCCCGTGACAAGGCTCGCGATAAGATGAAAGCGAGGTCGCGTACAGTCGTTTCACCTCGGAGGGTCCGGATGCAGCGTCTCCTCTTGGCTTCTGCCCTTGCCACCGCCACCGTCGCCACGGGCTGCGCCGCCACGGCGCCGCGCGCGCGCACGACCGCGACGACGCGGGTCGCAGCCGTGGATCCCACCATCGCCGACGCCAGTGGCACCTGGGACTGGATGTTCCGCTCCACCGACGATCAGGGCGACATGCGCGTCGAGCAGGAGGAGTGGCACCTGGCGCAGAAGTCCGGCCACATCGAGGGCTACTACGATCGCGCCGTCACCATGATGTCCGTCGACGAGCGCCTCTTCCGCTGCAATCAGCGCCTCGGCTTCACCAAGACCACCCGCGTGCGCGTCGCCGGCCAGATCGAAGGCGACCGCATCGTCCTGCGCGAGGTCGCGTTCGAGGCCAAGCCCGGCCCCTGCGACGACGGCGCGCGCAACCTGGTCGCGTACATCGGCGTCCTCCACGGCGCGACGCTGGCGCTGCGCTGGGGCCCCGAAGCCGGCCAGACGCTGGTGCGCCGCACCGACGGCGGCCACTCGCCGCTCGACCCCGCGCAGTCCGGCGGCGACGTGCAGCAGGCCTCGATGTCGGCGCCAGAGCCGGCGGCGGCGCTCGGCGGCACCTGGGTCTGGGAGCTGCGCTCGATCGACGCCGAGGGCGACGAGCGCCTCGAGCGCGAAGAGTGGCACCTTGCCGAGAGCACCGAGGGCGTCAACGGCTATTACGATCGTACCGTCGCGCGCGTGCGCGGCGACGGCACCAACTTCGTGTGCAACGGCCAGCCGCGCTACGAGACGACGACGCGCTACAACGTCTCGGGCCAGCGCTTCGGCGACAAGCTGACGCTGACCGAGACCGACTACAAAGCCGCGCGCAGCCCCTGCGACAACGCGCTGCGCCGCCTCGACACCTATCAGGGCCACGTCGCCGACGCCGACAGCCTCATCCTATCGTGGGGCCCGGGCAACCAGCTCCTCCGCCGCAAGAAGTAAATTTCCACTTACAAATTTTCGCGGCTTGACGAGGCGCTCGACGCGGGCGCTATGATGCGCGCCATGCGAACCACCTTGGCCTTCTGCGTCCTCCTCCTCGGCGTCGCCGGCTGTGGCGACGACTCGAACAACGGCGGCCCCGACATGTCGATGCCCCCGGATCTCGCGCCGCCGCCGGACATGTCGCTCAACGGCGTCGCCTGCGGCGCATCGACGATCTGCGCCATCGGTCAGGAATGCTGCGTCACCGTCGACAACTCGACCGGCGCCACCTCGGCGTCGTGCATCAGCTCCGGCGGCACCTGCACCGGCGGCGCGGTGCTCGCCTGTGACGGCCCCGAAGACTGCACGTCGTCGCAGTTCTGCTGCGGCATGATCACGTTCAACGGCGGCCTCGATCCCGACGCCGGCGCGCCGATGTTCAACGGCGGCAACTCGTCGTGCGCGGCCACCTGCGACTTCAACTTGAACCAGGGCCCGCCGACGCAGGTGACCACGCGCCTGTGTCACTTCGACACCGACTGCACGGGCCTGACCGCGTTCGGTCAGAACCTCGACAAGTGCTGCTCGTCGACGATGGCGCCCGGCCTGCACTTCTGCGCCGAAGCGATCGCCGGCATCACGTGCCCCTGACGCAACCAGCCGGCTTCGACTTAGTGTACTTCCGACAATAACTTTCGCAGCGACAGCTTGGCCACGATGTAGAGCGACTGCGCCCACCCGAGCGGCAGGTTGTGGTTCGCCTTGCCGCCGGTGTAGAGCTCGGCGATGCGCCCGTCGGGCGTGGCCACGCGCTCGGCGTGCTCGAGGTGCATCTTGGCGCGCTCGACGAAGCGATCGATCGTCGAGCGCGGCGCGCCGGTGCGAGCCGCTTGCAACGTCAGCTTCGAGTACGCGATCGACAGCCACACGAGCCCGATCGGCCACTCCGCCTCGTGCCCGAACGGCTCGCCCTGGTTGGCGTTGAAGTAGCGATCGCCCGGATAGCGCACGACGCCGTGCTCGCGCACGAGGTGCTTCTCGATGTTGTCGAGGATCTCCTCCTGCAGCGCG
>DASXOU010000375.1:0-6623 GCA_036494045.1 Polyangia bacterium
GGCCTCGGCGCGCGTATGCAGTATGCGCACGGAGCCGTCGTCGCGCACGATGCGGTGGTCGTACACCATCTTGGCGCCGGCGGCGATCGCTTCGCCGACGATGCGCTGCGTGCGCTCGAGATCGTCGGGGTGCACGCGTCCGAGAAAGCCGCGATAGCCGGCGATGGTCTCGCCGATGGGCACGCCGTAGATGCGATAGGTTTCGTCGGACCAGACGACGCGATCGTTCGCGATGTCGAACTCGAAGCTGCCGACGTGGGCCACGCGCTGCGCCTCGACGAGCCGGTGGCGGATCTCCTCGGCGGCGGCCTCGGCGCGCTTGCGATCGCTGATCTCGGTGAACACCATCGCCGCGCCGCCGTCGGGCGACGGATAGATGCGCCCTTCGAACCAGCGATCCCACGGCGCGTAGTGCACCTCGACCGTCGCGTTGCTCTTGTCGGCGAGCGCGCGATCGTAGGGGCCGCGCAGCGCGCCGCCGCCGCCGGGAAACTCGGTCCACAGCTCCTTGCCGACGAGCTCGTCGGCCGCGCGGCCGAGGATCTGCGACGCGCGCGGGTTGACGTAGACCAGGCGCCCCTGCCGATCGAGGACGAGATAGGCGTCGCCGATGCGCTCGAGGATCGTGCGCGTCTTTTGATGCGCCGCTTCGATCTCGCGCGTGCGCAGCTCGATGCGCTGCTGCAGATCGCGCTGCGTCGCCACCAGCGCCTCGACCGCCTCTTGGCGGAGCGCCTCGGAGCGGCGCAGCTCGCCGAGCTCGCGCCGCGCCTCGAGGAGCTCCATCACCTGATCGCGCACCAACGTCAGCATGCGCGCCTGCACGGCCGCCAGCGAGCGCGGCGCCTGGTCGACGACGCACACCGTGCCGAGAGTGTAGCCGCCCGGCGTCACCAGCGGCACGCTGGCGTAGAAGCGAAAGCCCTGTCGCTGCACCAACGGCGAGCGGGCGAAGCGCGGATCCTCCGCCAGATCCTCGATCACCGCCAGCGGATAGGGCCGCTCGATCATGACCGCGCAGATCGACAGCTCGCGTGGGATCGCCTCGCCGATGCCGTTCGGCACGTTCCAGCGGGCGAAGAAGCGCTGCTGACGATCGTCGACGAACGAGATCACCGCCGTCGGCGCCGCGCAGGCGTGCGCCGCCAGCTCGGCCAGCCGATCGAACGCCTCCTCGCTGCCGCCCTCGAACAGCTCATAGCGGCGCAGCTCGTCGAGCCTTGGCAGCTCGTCGACGCTCATCGCGCTCTGTCCATCCGCACGCAGCATATGCCTTCTCCCGCGCCGCGCCAATCAGCCCATCTGCAGCACCTCTCGGCGCGCCAGAAAATCGTGAATCGCCCGCGACAGATCGCCGAGGTCCGACCCCTTGCGCAAGACTCGATGCGCGATGCTGTACGCGAAGCCGAGGGCGCGTCCCGGCGAGCCGGTGAACATGAAACGACCGATCTCGGGATGGCGTTCGGCGACGAGCGCGAGAAAATCGTCGCCACGATAGGGCGGTATTTCGAAGTCCACGACGAGCACGTCCGGCTTCGCCCGCTCGAGGATCGACAGCGCCTCGGGCACGCTCGCGGCCTGACGCACGTCGTGCTCGCGCCCCAGCCAATCGCTCAGGCTCTCGCGCACGTCTTCGTCGTCGTCGACCAAAAGGACCTTCGCCACAGCTCCCTCCGGTCTTTCTCTTTTTGCAGCAGTGGTGCCGTTTTCCAGCACGGCGTCACGCGGAGTTCGCGTTGCTGCGTTGCCCCATTTCGCCTCAGCGGGGCACAACGCCGCGCCTCACGTCGTCCCACGTTTAGCGCTGGCGTCTGCTGCCTGGCGGCGCAAGAATCTACTCGTGGAGGGGGGGGTGGACGATCGCTTACGTCGCTTGTGCGAAGCGTTGCCGTCGGGCGTCTACCTGGCCCGCGCCGAGGGCGCGCTCGGGTTCGCCAACCGCGCGTTCCGTCAGCTCGTCGGCGATCGTTCTGTGGGCGAGTGGATCGCGTCGCTGCCGGAGGACGCGCGCGCCGAAGCCGAGCGCGCGTGGCGCGCGTGCACCGAGAGCGGCGCACCGTTCACGCTGCTCGTCGCGCATCCCGCCGCCGACGGTGAGCCGACCTGGCTGCGCTGGCGCGGCCTCCGGCTCGACGACGGTTGGTGCGGCGGCACGCTCGACGACGTCACGGTTCCGCAGCGCACGCGCGAAGCCGTCGAAGAGGCGAGCCGCGCCAAGAGCGAGTTCCTCGCCAACATGAGCCACGAGATCCGCACGCCGATGAACGCCATCATCGGCATGTCGGACCTTCTGTGGGAAACCGCGCTCGATGCCACGCAGCGACGGTACGTGGGCGTCCTACGCGACGCCGGCGATCATCTGCTCGGACTGCTCAACGACATCCTCGATCTGTCGAAGATCGAAGCCGGCGCGGTCTTCGTCGAGCATCAGGACTTCAGCGTGCGCGAGCAGGTCGACAAGGCGGCCGAGCTCATCGGCGCGCGCGCGCAGAAAAAGGGCCTCGCGTTCGCGTCGGTCGTCGCGCCCGACGTGCCCGAGCGTGCCGTCGGCGATGCGCTGCGGCTGCGCCAGGTGCTCATGAACCTCTTGTCGAACGCGGTCAAGTTCACCGACCACGGCGAGGTCCGCCTCACCGTCGAGCGCGCCGCCGCCGGCTGGCTGCGCTTCTCGGTGAGCGACACCGGCGTCGGCATCGCCGCCGACAAGCTCGGCCACCTGTTTCGCCCGTTCGTGCAGCTCGATCGCTCGTTCACGCGGCGCGCCGGCGGCACCGGGCTCGGCCTCAGCATCTCGCGCCACCTCGTCGAGCGCATGGGCGGCCGCATCTGGGTCGAGAGCGACGCCGGCCACGGCTCGACCTTCGCGTTCGAGCTGCCGGCGCCCGAGCCGACGACGTCGATGCCGCGCCCGGGTGGTGTCTCGGTCGACCTGCGCGGGATGCGCGCGCTCGTTTGCGACGGCGACGCGACCAATCGGCTCATCCTGCGCGAGATGCTCGGCGGCTGGGGCGCGGCCGTCGACGAGATCAGCGATCCGGGCGACGTGGCGCGCCGTCTCGACGAGGGCCGCTACGACGTCTTGATCCTCGCCTGCGATCTTGCCGCCGGCGGTAGCGACCTCGTGCGCAAGCTGCGCGAGCAGCACGACGCCGGCCGGCTCATCGTGCTGGTCATCGCCGGCGACGTTCCGTGCGAGGACGACGCGGCGCGCACGACCCTCGGGATCACGGCGGTCTTGGTACGGCCGATCAAGCGGCGCGATCTGATGGAGGCGCTGTCGACGGCGCTCGGCGCCACCGAGTGGCGGCAAGAGCGCGCCCGCCGCGCCGCCGCCGCGCCGGCGACGAGCACGCCCGGCGTGCGCATCCTCGTCGCCGACGACGCCGAAGACGGACGCATGCTCGTCGCCGCCTTTTTGGCCGACAGCGGTCATACCATCGACTTCGCCGCCGACGGCGCCGAGGCGATCGCGCTGGCCACGCGCACGCGCTACGACCTCATCTTCATGGATCTCGAGATGCCGCTCGTCGATGGCATGGCCGCCACGCGGGCCATCCGCGAGCACGAGCGCGCCACCGCTCGGCCGCCGACGCCGATCCTCGTCCTCACCGCGCACGCGCTGCCCGAATACGAAGAGCGCGCGCTCGAGGCCGGCGCCAACGGCACGCTGGTCAAGCCGATCCGCAAGGCGACGCTCCTCGACGCGATCGCGCGCGCCACCGGCCCGGCGCCGGCGGCCAAGGAGCGCGTGCACGTCGCGGTCACGCCGACGGTGGCGCCGCTCGTACCCGGCTTCCTCGCCAATCGCAAGAAGGACGCGCAGGCCGCGCGCAGCTCGCTGCGCCGCCGCGACTTCCACGCGCTCTGGGTGCTCGCGCACACCATGAAAGGGCTCGGCTCGAGCTACGGCTTCGACGGCATCAGCGACATCGGCGCCGAGATGGAGCGCGCCGCGCAAGCGCACAACGAGTCCGAGCTCGGCCAGACCATCGACGCGCTCGATCGCTACCTCGCGCAGGTCGACTACTCGGTCGCGTCCTAGCCCGCAAAAAGGTGGCGGCGGCGCGCCCGCTACGGCAACGGGGGGGGATCCGGCCGTAGCAACCAACGCACCGCCGCCATAATCACTCGTCGCCGATCGCGGCCAGGAGCGCCGCCGCGTCGGTCGGGCGCCGGTCGAACAAGATCCGCCGCACCTCGGGATGCTCGCGCGCGATCATCGCCAACAGCGCGTCGCCGCGATAAGGCGGCATGTCGAACGCGCAGATGATGACCTCCGGCACTTTGCGCGTCAGCTCGTGCACGGCGTCGCGCAGTCCGATGGCGATGCGCACGTGATGTCGCGTCCTCAGCTCGCGCGCGATCATGCACGCATGATCGGCGTCGTCGTCCACAACCAATACGTCGCGCAGCTTGAACACCGATGCCCCCGCTTTCTGATCGCGAGGGTTTGCAGCGCGCGTGCCGGGTCTAGACCCGATGTTCGCGCACTTGTCGCACGCGCGAGCGTAGCGGAATTCCCGTGTGAGGCAAAAAGGGGCGGGACGTGACGAGCGCTACTCGGGCGCGCCGTAACGCTCGAGCTTGCGGTAGAGCGTCTTGCGATCGAGCCCGAGCACGGCCGACGCCAGGGTCTTATTGCCATGCACCGACTGCATCACGCGCAGGATGTAGCGCCGCTCGACCTCGTCGAGCGTGGGCAGCTCGGCCGGATCGTCGCTGGCCACGATCACGTGCGAGCTCTTGTAGTCGCGGATCTTCTCCGGCAGATCGTCGACGGTGATCTCGGAGAAGCGAGTGAGCGCCACGGCGCTCTCGAGCGCGTTTTGCAATTCGCGAACGTTGCCCGGCCAGTCGTAGGCGAGCAGGCGCTCGGCCGCTGGCGCCGCCAGCCCGCGCACTTCCTTGTGCATCATGTGGGCGAAGCGAGCGATCGCTTGCTGCGCCAGCTCGAGGATGTCGCGGCCGCGCGCGCGCAACGGCGGCAGCGCGAGCCGCACCACGTTGATGCGATAGAACAGATCTTCGCGGAAGCGTCCGTCCTCGACGCGCGCCTCGAGATCCTGATTGGTGGCGGCGATGATGCGCACGTCGATCGGCACTTCGTGATCGCCGCCGACGGGTCGGATCGATCGCTCCTGCACCGCGCGCAGAAGCTTCGGCTGCACCGACAGCGGCATCTCGCCGATCTCGTCGAGAAACAAGGTGCCGCCCGAGGCTTGCAGAAAGAGCCCCGAACGGGCCGCGCGCGCATCGGTGAAGGCGCCGCGCGCGTGGCCGAACAGCTCCGACTCGACGAGGGACTCGGGCACCGCCGCCAGGTTGACCGCGACAAAGGGCCCGGCGCGGCGACGGCTGCGCTGATGGAGCGCGCGCGCCACCAGCTCCTTGCCGGTGCCGCTCTCGCCCGTCACCAGCACCGAGGCGTCGGTCGGTGCCACGCGCGCCACCACGTCGAAGAGCGCGCGCATCGGCGCCGACTGTCCGACGATCCCCTCGAACGGCGCCGGCGTCGTCGCTTCGCGCAAGCGCTTGAGCTCCTCCGACAGCGCGCGGTGGCGCAGCGCGCGCTCGACGGTGAGCTGCAGCGTCTCGATCTTGATCGGCTTCTGCACGAAGTCGTAGGCGCCGGCGCGGATGGCGCCGATCGCCGTCTCGAGCGTTCCGTGCCCGGTGACCACGACCACGGGCACGTCGGGCCGCTGCGCGACCATGCGCTCGCACAGCTCGAGCCCGTTCATCCCCGGCATCTGCAGATCGGTGAGCACGACATCGAAGTCTTCGCCGGCGACGAGCGCCAACGCTTCGGCGGCCGCGGTCACCACGCGCGTGTCGATGCCGATGGCGCGCAGCCCCGCGTCCATCAGCCGGCCCATGTCGGGCTCGTCGTCGACGATGAGCGCGCGTCGCTCCACGAGCGTGCTACGCGGTCATGGCCGCGCGCACGCGGTCACGAGAGAAGTAGACGAGCATGAGGATCGGATAGGGCGCGTAGAAGAGCACCATCATGGCCGCGTAGACGCCGCCGATCGCGGTGCCCACTTGGCGTCCTGCCGCGGGCGCGCCGTTCGATCCCGCGCTGACGATGTCGCCGAAGGTCGAGCGCATGGTCGTGGTCAAAAGGATCGCCATGACGATGAGCGCGCCGAGCGCGACCACGCCCCAACGCGGGCTCCAGATCGCCGCCCACTTGCGATAGCGCAGCTGGCCCACGCCAACGGCGAGCAGCAGCGCCGACATCACCGTCAAGATGGCGCTGATGACGCCCATGCCGAGGTACATCGTCGAGATCAGCTCCATCGCCTTGGCGTCGTCGGGCCGCACCGGCGGCGGCGCGTGCGAAATCAGCATCGGCACCAGCAGGCCGAGCAGGCCGAACAAGCTGCCGAGGAGCACGATGCTGGCAAAGACGATCGAGAGGACGCCGAACGTGCGCGGAATGGTCGTCACACCCACGGGCTGTGCCATGAGCGGGAGTCTAGCAGGTCTTGAAAAAGTCGCTTAGCCGGGGGGCGGGCAGCCGAAGACGGCCTGGATGCTGGTGGTCACGCCCATCTGAAGATCGGTGCAGGCCTGGCCGTAGAAGATGATCGACATGTCGTTGGGACCGTAGTCCCAGCCGT
>DASXOU010000376.1:0-3938 GCA_036494045.1 Polyangia bacterium
TCCTCGCGCCGCACGCGCACGGTGCGGCCGCGCAGCGCATCGGCGGCATCGCGGTCGGCGAGCCCTTCGACCGTGACCAGCCAGTCTTCCTTGTCGCGCGAGGCGTGACGTACGGTGAAGCGCGTGTCGTCGAGCCACAGCGCCTCGACGCGGCCGAGATCGGCCTTGGCGCGCAGCCGCAACACGCCGCGCACGCCGTGGGGGCGCAGCACGAAGCCGACAGCGAGAAGATCGTTACTCGAGGATTTCAAGCAGTGCGCGGGTGCGCACCTTGGAAGCCGCCGCGCTGAGGATGGTGCGCAACGCGCGGGCGGTGCGGCCCTGCTTGCCGATGACCTTGCCGAGATCTTCTTCGGCGACGGTGAGCTCGAAGACGGCGGCGCCCTCTTCCTCCATCTCCTCGACGGTGACTTCGCCGGGAGCGTCGACCAGCGCCTCCGCGAGGAACTTGACGAGATCCTGGAGCTCGGGATGGTCAGCGGCGGGCATGCGCGAAGCTTACGCCTTGGCGGCCGAAGCCTGAGCCTTCTCGACGACCTGCAGGAGCTCCGAGACGGTGTCGGACGGCTGGGCGCCCACCGACAGCCAGTGCTTGACGCGCTCCATGTCGAAGCGGATCTCGACCGGATCGCGGTTGGGATCGTAGATGCCGACGTGCTCGATGAACTTGCCATCGCGCGGCGAACGCGAGTCGGTGACGACCACGCGGTAGAACGGATTCTTCTTGGCGCCGACGCGCGAGAGACGCAACTTCACGGACATTTCCTATTGCCTCCGAAAGGTGACGAAACGTAGTCGCACCCCCTTTCCATGTCAAGTAGACTCTCTGCGCCATGATTTGGGCCTTGCCGCTCTTGGTCACGCTCGTCGCCACGGCGGAGGTCAAGGGGACGCCGGAGCCGTGCGGCTGCACGTCGGATCCGCTGGGCGACGTGGCGCGGGTGGCGACGCTGGCCAAGGGCGGGCTGTGGCTCGACGCGGGATCGCTCTTGTACAACCGCGAGGAGCTGTCGAAGGAGCGCACGCCGCAGGCGGACGCGACGGCGGCGGCGCTCGCGCATATCTATGGAAGCGCCCGGGTCGGGCTCGGGGCCGATGATCTGGCGCGCGGCGCGGCGCGGGTGAAGCCGGCGCGGCAGGCGTGCAATGTCGCGCGCGGAATGGCGCTGCAGACGCCGCGTGTTGTGACCATCGATGGCGTACGCATCGGAGTGTTCGGCGTGGTGACGCCGGAGCGGGTCAAGCCCGTGAAGGCGACCGAGCCTGCGGCGGCGGCGAAGCGCGCGGTGGCGACGCTGCGCAAGGGCGGCGCGCAGGTGATCGTGGCGCTGTGCGGAATGGATCGGAGCGAGACGCGTCAGCTGTTGACGGCGGTCGACGGCGTGACCTTCGCGATCGTGGGCGCAGAGGTGGGCGACGGCATGGCCGAGCCGCAAGCGGTCGGTGGCGCGTGGCTGATGGCGCCGGCGGATCTGGCGCGCTACGCGGTGAAGCTCGGTGTCGAGTGGCGCGGCGAGGGGCCGATGACCGCGTACGCCGGCGAGGCCGGTCGCAAGCGCGAGCTCGAGCGCAGCGACAAGCGCATCGCGACGCTGAAGACGCAGCTCGGCGAGTGGAAGAAGGATCCGACGGCGGACAAGTCGTTCGTGGCGGCGCGGCAAAAGGAGCTCGACGAGCTGACGGCGGCGCGCCAAACGCTGACGGCAGCGCCGCCGCCGCCGCCGGCGACGGGAAACTATTTTTCGTACGAGCTGGTGCCGGTGCGGCACGTGATTCCGCGCGATCCCGGCGTCGCCGCCGAGCTGACGGCGCTGGCCAGGCGGATCGGCGAGACCAACCTCGCGGCGGCGAAGCATCAGCCGGCGCCGGCGGCCGAAGCGGGCGCGCCGACCTACGTGGGGACGACGGCGTGCGCCAAGTGCCACAAGCCGGCGGTGGCCTTCTGGAAGACGACGGTGCACGCGCAGGCGTGGAGGACGCTCGTCGACGTCGACAAGCAGTATCACTACGACTGCATCGGCTGCCACGTGACCGGCTGGGAGAAGCCGGGCGGCGCCAATCTCGGCACCGTCGAGAAGCGCGGGCTCGTCGACGTGCAGTGCGAGACCTGCCACGGGCCGGGATCGAAGCATGTCGCCGAGGAGGGGCTCGACGATCCGCGCACCATCGTGACCAAGCCGCCCGAGCGGTTCTGCGCCGACAATTGCCACACCAAGGAGCACTCGGACACGTTCGCGCTGGTGCCCTATTTGCGCGACATCCTCGGCAAGGGTCACGGCGAGAAGGCGCGCGCGGCGCTCGGCAACGGACCGACGGGGCACGAGCTCCGGCAGAAGGCGCTTGCGGCCGCGGGACGGTAAATGGATCGCGCTCGTCGTGGTGATGTTGGCGTGGGGCTGCGCCAAGACGGTGCCGCCGGCGTCGACGATTCGCGAGGTGCCGTCCTCAGTTTCTGGCGGGCCGCGCGCGGGGGTGATCGCGGTGTTCGAGGGCAAGGCGTCGTGGTACGGGCGCGAGCAGCAGGGGCACCTGACGGCCAACGGCGAGCGCTTCGACATGGACGCGCGCACGGCGGCGCATCGCACGCTGCACATGGGGACGCACGTGCGCGTCACCAACTTGCGGAACGGGCGCGCCACCGTCGTGCGCATCAACGATCGCGGGCCCTACTCGCACGGACGCATCATCGACGTGAGCTACGCCGCAGCCAAGGACCTCGGAATGATCGACGCTGGCGTGGTGCCGGTGCGAATCGAGGTGCTACAACCATGAGCGCAAGTTTGTGGCACTCTGCCCGTACTAATCCCCAATGACAGCGACGACCCTCCTCGACTTCAGCGACGTGCACAAGCGCTACGGCGCGCATCACGCGCTGCGCGGGCTCAGCTTGTCGGTGCCGGCGGGCACCGTCGGCCTGCTCGGGCCGAACGGCGCCGGCAAGTCGACGCTGATGAAGGTGCTGCTCGGGCTTCTGCCGTTCGAGGGCAACGCGGCGGTGCTCGGGCACGACGTGCGCGCGCAGCCGTCGCAGATTCGCGCGCGCGTCGGCTACATGCCGGAGCGCGACTGCCACCTCGTCGGCATGAGCGCCGTCGAGCTGTGCGGCTACGCGGCGGAGCTGTCGGGGCTGCCGCCGTCGGAGGCGATGCAGCGCGCGCACATGGTGCTCGAGTTCGTCGGGCTCGGCGACAAGCGCTATCAGCGCATCGACGGCTACTCGACGGGGCAGAAGCAGCGCGTGAAGCTGGCGCAGGCGCTGGTGCACGACCCGAAGCTCCTGCTCCTCGACGAGCCGACCAACGGGCTCGATCCGCAGGGGCGCGACGAGATGCTGCGGCTGGTGGCGTCGCTGCCGGCGCGCAGCGGCTGCTCGATCGTGCTCTCCTCGCACCTGCTGCACGACGTGGAGCGCGTGTGCGATCGGGCGATCCTCATGCACGAGGGCAAGATCGTGTACTCGGGGACGATCGAGGCGCTGCGCAAAGAGGGGCAGAAGGACGTCTACGAGGTGCGCGTGAAGGACGGCGAGGACAAGCTGCAGGCGGCGCTGGAGAAGCGCGGGCTCGGCGTCGAGCGCGAGGGGTTGATGCTCGTTGTGCACGTGCACAATAATGTTTTGCGCGCGCACAATATCGACGATGCGCACCCGACCGAGCTCTTGTTTGCCGTCGCTGCCGGGGAGAAATTGCAGGTGCGCCATCTGGCGCCGCGCAAGCTGACGCTGGAGAACGCGTTCGTGCGCGCGGTCAACGAGGCCAAGGCGTCATGAGCGCGGCGAAAGCGAACGCCAAGAGCGAAGCCAAGCAGGCGAAGGTGATGGCGCCGAAGGAAGGCACGATCCTCGACCGTGGCTACGCGCCGTATCAGGGGCGCTACACACCCGAAGCGTCGCGCTGGAAGGTGATCGCGAGCCGCATGCTGCGCATGTCGGCGCGACA
>DASXOU010000377.1:0-10762 GCA_036494045.1 Polyangia bacterium
GACGGCGGCCGCACGTCGTCGGGCTTGGGCGCCGCCGCGTCCGTATCCTCGACGCGATCGCGCGCTATAGGCAGACCGACGGGCGGCGTCGGCCGCCGCGGCTTCGGCGCCTGTCCCGACAGCGCCGCGTCGAGCTCGTGCGCGAGCGCGTCGACGCTGGTGTGGCGCACCATCGGATCGTCGGCGAGCGCGCGCCCGAGCACCGTCTTGAGCGGATCGGGCCCGCCGAGCGCGGCGCGATCGATCCCGCCCGTCAGCATCTCGACGGCGAGCATCGCGAGCGAGTACACATCCGCGCGCGAGTCGAGCGTCATCCCCGAGCGCAGCTCGGGCGGCAGCCGCTGATACCCCTGCGTCTCGCGCACCGCTTCCAAGAAGCGCTTGCGCGGCAGCGCCGGCGCGATCCCCACGCTCGACACCTTGACCGCCGCGCCGAGCAGCACCACCGTCGCCACGTGCACGTCGCCGAGGACCACCCCGTGCTGATGCGCGTGCGTCATCGCGCGCGCCACCTGCGCCAGCACCGGCCGCGCCTCCTCGATGGTGAACGGCCGCTCGGCCACGCGCGCGAACAGCGTTTGCCCCGGCGCCCACTGCGCGGCTATGACCACTTCGTCCGCGGTCTGATAGGCGCCGAACACGCGCACCAGGTTCGGGTGTGACAGCGCCCGCGCGCGCATCATCTTGTTGGCGAACGTGCCGCGCGTCGCCTCGTCGGGCAGCATGCCCGGCCCGATCTCCCACAGCGCGACCTCGGCGCCGATCTCGCGCTCGCGCCCGCGGTACAGCCAGCCGAGCGGCCGCTGCCCGAGCGACTCCAGCACCTCGTAGCGTCCGGCGACCACGTCACCGACGGCGAACGTCGCTACTCCGCCCAATCAGCGTCCCGTGTGTCCATAGCCGCCGGCGCCACGCTTCGTCTCGTCGAGCGTATCTTCCTCGACGAGCGCCACCCGCGCCACCCTGGCCACCACCAATTGCGCGATGCGCTCGCCGTGCCTGACGACGAACGCGTCCTGCCCATGATTGACGAGCAGCACCTTGACCTCGCCGCGATAGTCCTCGTCGACGGTGCCGGGCGCGTTCAAGACCGTCACCCCGTACTTCATCGCCAGCCCCGAGCGCGGCCGCACCTGCGCCTCGTATCCCGCCGGCAGCGCGATGGCCACGCCGCTGCCGACGAGCGCGCGCTCGCCGGGCGCGATCGTGACCTCGGCGTCGAGCGCGGCATGGAGGTCCATGCCGGCTGCGCCTTCGCTCATGTACTTGGGAAGCTGCGCGCCGGGCCGCACGCGCATGATACGCACCGCAAGCTGCTCACTCACGGCGCGGGACTGTAGCAGACCCTAGCGGCTGTTGTGAATGTGTTCCGGCTTCTCACCCAGCGCTTCTTTGCGGCTGAGGCGAATCTTCCCCTGGCGGTCGATGGAGATGACCTTGACCAGCACCTCGTCGCCCTCCTTGAGGACGTCGGTCACCTTGTTGACGCGCTTGGTGTCGAGCTCCGAGATGTGGATGAGCCCATCGGTGCCGGGGGAGATCTCGACGAACGCGCCGAAGTCGACGATGCGCCGCACCACGCCGTTGTAGAACTGCCCCACTTCCGGCTCGGTGGTCAGCCCCTTGATGATCTCGATGGCGCGCTTGGCCGACGCGTCGTCCGACGAGGCGATGCTGATGGTGCCGTCGTCCTCGACGTCGATGGCGACGCCGGTCTGGTCGATGATCGCCCGGATCATCTTGCCGCCCGGTCCGATGACGTCGCGGATGCGGTCGGGCTTGATGCTCAACGTGAAGATGCGCGGCGCGAACTTCGACAGCTCCTCGCGCGGCGCCGTCAGCGCCTCGGCCATCTTGCCGAGGATGTGCAGACGGCCTTCCTTGGCCTGATAGAGCGCCTTCTGCAGGATCTCGCGCGACAGCCCCTGGATCTTGATGTCCATCTGCAGGGCGGTGATGCCGTGCTTGGTCCCGGTGACCTTGAAGTCCATGTCGCCGAGGTGATCCTCGTCGCCGAGGATGTCGGAGAGCACCGCGACCTTGTCGCCTTCCTTGATGAGCCCCATGGCGATGCCCGCCACCGGCTCGACGATCGGAACGCCCGCGTCCATCAGCGACAAGCAGCCGCCGCACACCGCCGCCATCGACGACGAGCCGTTCGACTCGAGCGTCTCCGACACGATGCGGATGGTGTACGGAAAGTCCTCGAACGCCGGCAGGATGCGCGACAGCGCGCGCTCGGCGAGATGGCCGTGGCCGATCTCGCGGCGCGACGCCGAGCGCATCATCTTGGCCTCGCCCGTCGAGAACGGCGGGAAGTTGTAGTGCAGCATGAAGCGCTTGAAGGATTCTTCCTCAAAGAGCAGGTCGAGCCGCTGCTTGTCTTCCTTGGTGCCCAACGTGGTGGTCACCAGGGCTTGCGTCTCGCCGCGCGTGAAGAGCGCCGAGCCGTGCTGCCGCGGGATGAGCCCCACCTCGCAGTCGATGGGCCGGATCTCGGTGGTCTTGCGCCCGTCGATGCGCACGCCTTCGTCGCACACCATCGCGCGCACGGCCTTCTTGTGCAGATCGCCGAACGCCGAGCCGATCTCGCCGTCACGCAGGACCGGCGTCGTCGCCGGCGCCACCGCCGGCTGCGCGAACTCGGCCGACAGCGCCTTGACCGTCTCGGCCTGGACCGCCGCCAGCGTATCCGAGCGCTCGTGCTTGCCCTTGATCGACATCGCCGACTTCAGCTTGCCGAGCGCCGTCTCCTTGACGCGCGCCGCGATGGCCGCGTCCTTGACCGGCGCGACATAGGCCCGCTTCTCCTTGCCCGCGGCCGCGCGCACCTTCTCGATGAGGTCGAGGATCGGCTGGCAGGCCTGGTGCGCGAAGAGCAGCGCATCGATCATCACGTCTTCGGAGAGCTGCGCCGCGCCGCCTTCGACCATGACGATGGCGTCACGATTGGCCGCGACGACGAGATCGAGGTCGGAGGCCTCCGACTCGGCGAACGTCGGGTTGACGATGAACTTGTGCCCCTCGGCAGCGCCGGCGCGACCCACGCGCACCGCCGCGTACGGCCCCGCCCACGGAATGTCCGACAGGTGCAGCGCCGCCGAAGCGCCGGTCATCGCCAGCACGTCCGACGGGTTCTCCTTGTCGTACGAGAGCACGGTGCCGATCACCTGGGTCTCGTTGCGCCACAGCTTGGGAAACAGCGGACGCGACGGACGATCGATGAGCCGGCAGGTCAGGATCTCGCGCTCGGTCGGGCGCCCTTCGCGCTTGAAGTAGCCGCCCGGGATCTTGCCCGCCGCCGCCGTTTTCTCCGTGTACTCGACGGTGAGCGGCATGAAGTCGACGCCCGCGCGCGCCGTCCTGTTGGCGACCGCGGTGACGAGAACCATGGTGTCGCCGTAGCGGACGACGACGGAGCCGTCGGCCTGCTTGGCCATCTTGCCGGTCTCGATCGACAGCTCCTTGCCGCCGACGGTGACGCTTTCCTTGATGTACATTGGCTTTCTCCTTGGTGCCGAAAGCCGAAAGCCAAAAGGCGAAAACGCGACGAATTACGCGCGCGCTTTCGCCCTTGAGCTTTGAGCTTTCGGCGTCAGAAACGTGGTTCTTGCTTACTTACGGATGCCGAGCCCGGTGATCAGGCTGCGATAGCGCTCGAGGTTCTTGCGCTTCAAGTAGTCGAGCAGGCGACGGCGCTGGCTGACGAGCTTGAGGAGCCCACGACGCGAGTGGTGATCCTTCTCGTGGGTCTTGAAGTGCTCGGTCAGATAGCTGATCCGCTCCGAGAGCAGCGCGACCTGGACCTCCGGCGAGCCGGTGTCCCCCTGATGGGTCGCGAACTTGGTGATGACGTCCTTCTTGCGCTGAGTAGCGAGCATTCGTTTTTTCCTGATTTCGCTTCGTTTTTGTGGCGTGTATTTGTGTCAAAAAGCGTGGGATTGTCAACAAAATACGCGGGCCAACGTGAGCCTTCCCTCGCATCGCGCCGCGACCGCGACGAGGGTCCCGTTGCCGTCGATGAGGCGGACGTGGGCGCCGGCGCCATCGGGAGCGCGTAACTCGGCGATCGTGCGCAACTTTCCGGCGCGCACGTCGCGCACTTGCGCGGCGTCGAGCGGCACGGTCGCATGGTCGGCGAGCGCCTCGGCAGGGCTCAGGAGCGGCGTTGTCGCCGCCAGCGCCCCGAGCGGCAGCGCGTGCTCGAGCCCGAACGGGCCGACGCGCGTGCGTCGCAGCGCCGTCAGGTGCGCGCCCACGCCGAGCGCGGCGCCGAGGTCGGTGGCGAGCGTGCGGATGTACGTGCCCTTTCCGCAGCGCACGCGCAGCGCCAGCGCCGGCGGCGCGAACGACACGAGCTCGATCGCGTGCACCACGATCGGCCGCGGCGCGCGCTCGATCTCGATCCCGCGGCGCGCGAATTCATAGAGCCGCCGCCCGCCCACGCGCACCGCCGAATGCATCGGCGGCCGCTGCTGCAAGGCGCCGACGAAACCTGCGAGCGCACGTTCCACGTCGGTGCGCGAAACATTCGCCGCGTTTGTTTCCGAGGTCACCGTGCCGGTCGCGTCGCCCGAGTCGGTGGTGACGCCGAGGCGCAGCTCGGTCTCGTATTCCTTGTCGCCACCGACGAGGAACGGCACCAGCTTGGTGGCCTCGCCGACGCAGATCGGCAGGACGCCGGTGGCCATCGGATCGAGCGTGCCGGTGTGGCCGACGCGCCGCTCGCCGAGGACGCGCCGCACCTCGGCGACGACGTCGAACGACGTCATCCCGCCCGGCTTGTCGACGACGACCACGCCGTTCATCGGCTATCCGAGCGCTTCCAGGACGCGCGCGCGCACGTCGGCGAGCGAGCCTTGGACCACGCAGCCCGCCGCCGCGCGATGCCCGCCGCCGCCGAGCCGCGCCGCGACCGCGCCGACGTCGACGGCGCCCTTCGAGCGCAGGCTCACGCGCACGCGGCCAACGTCCTCGTAGAGCATGACGCCGACCTCGACGCCGTCGAGGGCGCGCGCGTACGACACGAGGCCCTCGGCTTCGGCCGTCGTCGTCCCCGTCGCCGCCAGCGTCGCGCGCTCGAGCGTGAGCAGCGCCGTCGCGCCCACGAGCTCGAGCGTATCGAACACGCGCGCCATCAGCTTGAGCCGCGCCGGCGGCGCCGACTCCTCGGAGCGCCGCGCGAAGTCCCACGGCACCGCGCCCGCCTCGACGCACGCGGCCGCCAGCCGCATCGTCTCCGCGTCCGTCGATGCATAGCGAAACCAGCCGGTGTCCGACGCCAGCGAGCACCACAGGCACTCGGCGATGGTCTCGTCGATGGCAACGCCGAGCGCCGCGAGCAGGCGCGCCACGATGACGCCCACCGCCGCCGCGTCGGCATCACGCAGCGACAGCTCGCCGAAGTCGCGTCCGCTCGCGTGATGATCGATGACGACGAGCGGCCCGGTCACCGCGCGCCCAGGAAAGCCGGGCCCGAGCAGGTGCTCGTCGCCGCAGTCGTGCACGAAGGTCGCGTCGAACGGCCCGCCGAGCGCCGCCGGGTCGGTCACGAGCGCATCGGCGCCGGGCAGAAAGCCGAAGCGCCGCGGCGCCGGATCGCGGTCATAGGCCACGACCTCCTTGCCGAGCGCGCGCAGCCCATGCAGCGTCGCCAGCATCGAGCCGAGCGCGTCGCCGTCGGGGTTGGCGTGCCCGGTGACGAGAAACCGCCGCCCCGCCCGCACCAACCTCACGACGTCGTCGAGCCCGTTCATTCTTCGCTTGGCTTCCTCTCCGCCGCGATCTCTTCGAGCAGCTGCTCGACGCGACCCGCGCGTGAATCGGTATCGTCGATGGTGAACCGCACCGTCGGCGTCTTCTTGGCGTCGAGCGCCGCCGCCAGCTGCCGCCGCAGAAACGGCTGCGCCTTCTCCAGGCCTGCGAGCAGCCGGGCGCGCTTCTTCTCGTCCTTCGTGTCGACGGCGATGAGCACGTGCGCGCTTCCGAGATCGCCCGAGACGCGCACCTGCGTCACCGTGATGTCGACCTCGGCCACGCGCGGATCCTGCAAGTCCGGCAGGATCCCGATGAGCCCTTCGTGGATCATCCGCGCGAATCTCTCGGCGCGTTCCTTCATTTCTCCGGTTCCCAATGCGACGGCTCGCCGCCGACCTCGTCGCCGTACGTGATGTAGTCCTGCTCGTCGTCGATGACCTTGGCGACCGCGAGATCCTCGATGAACGCGAGGATCTTTTGCACCATCGACTGCGTGAAGCCGTACTCGTTCGACACCACCGAGAAGCCGAGCTCCACCGACTGCCAGTTGTCCTGGTCGCCGACCTCGGCGATGGCGCAGTTGAACTTGTTGGCCACGCGATCCTTGATCCGCCGGAGCACCATCCGCTTCTCTTTGAGCGAGTGGCTCTCCGGCACCATCAACGTGACCTTGCAGACGCCAACGACCATCATTGCACCGCGCGCTCACTGCGACTCGGCGCGCCAAGTCGGCTCGCTGCACTCGCCTCCCGGGCGCGAAAATCCCTCGTCTCCGTTCGCGCGCTCACCGACTACTCGAGCGTCGGCGCGATCTCCTCGATCTCGTACGCCTCGATGATGTCGCCGGTCTTGATGTCGTTGTAGTTCTCGAGGCCGATGCCGCACTCGTAGCCCTGCACGACCTCGCGCACGTCGTCCTTGAAGCGGCGCAGCGACGTGAGCTTGCCGATGTAGATCTGCACCGAGTCGCGCACCAGGCGCATCTGCGAGTTGCGCTTGATCGTGCCTTCGAGCACGAACGAGCCGGCGATGGTCCCGATCTTCGGGATCGTGAAGGTCTGGCGCACCTCGGCCTTGCCGAGCGCCTTCTCGCGCTTGACCGGCGCCAGGAGGCCCGCCATCGCCTTCTTCACGTCGTCGAGCGCCTCGTAGATGATGTCGTAGAGCTTGATGTCGACGCCTTCCTGCTCGGCGAGCTGCTGCGCCTTGCCCGCCGGCCGCACGTGGAAGCCGACGATGATGGCGTTGCCCGCGCGCGCCAGGTTGACGTCCGACTCGGTGATGCCGCCGACGCCGGCCGAGATCACGTCGACCTTGACCTGCTCGGTGGCCAGCGCCGTCAGCGACGACTTCAACGCCTCGGCCGAGCCCTGCACGTCGGCCTTGAGGACGACCTTGAGCTCCTTGACCGCGCCTTCCTTGATGCGCTCGAGGATGTTCTCGAGCGACACCTTGGTGTTGCCCGCGAGCTCTTTCTTGCGCCGCGAATCGCGACGGTGATCGACGAGCTCCTTGGCCTGCTTCTCGTCGGCGACCGAGTTGAGCGCCTCGCCGGCCTCGGGCACGCCCGAGAGGCCGAGGACCTCGACAGGCGTCGACGGGCCCGCCTCGGTCAGGTTGCGCCCCTTGTCATCGAGCATCGCGCGCACCTTGCCGATGAACTCGCCGGCGACGACGGTGTCGCCGATCTTCAGGGTGCCGTCCTGCACCAGCACCGTGGCCATCGGACCGCGGTTACGGTCGAGCTTGGCCTCGATGACGGTGCCGCGCCCGGGCTTGTTGGCGTTGGCCTTGAGCTCGAGGAGCTCCGACTGCAAGCCGATCATCTGCAAGAGCTGATCGATGCCGACCTTGGTCCGCGCCGACACGTCGACGAAGATGGTCTCGCCGCCCCACGCCTCGGGGATGAGCCCGTGCTCGGAGAGCTGCTGGCGGATGCGCTCGGGGTTCGCCCCCTGCTTGTCGATCTTGTTGACCGCGACGAGGATCGGAACTTCCGCGTCCTTGGCGTGGTTGAGCGCCTCGATCGTCGTCTGCATGACGCCGTCGTCGGCCGCGACGACGAGGACGACGAGGTCCGTCGCCTGCGCGCCGCGCGCGCGCATCGCGGTGAACGCCTCGTGGCCCGGCGTGTCGAGGAACACCACCTCGTTGCCGTCGGGCGCCGTGATCTTGTAGGCGCCGATGTGCTGCGTGATGCCGCCCGCTTCGCCGGCGGCGACGTTGGCGTCGCGGATGGCGTCGAGGAGCGAGGTCTTGCCGTGGTCGACGTGACCCATGATGGTCACGACCGGCGCACGGCCGACGAGATCCTCCGGCTTGTCGTCGCCCGAGGCGAACACGTCCGCTTCCTGGAACGCGACGTTCTCGATCTCGAACCCGAACTCGCCGGCGAGCAGCACCGCGGTGTCGTGGTCGATCGCGTTGTTGAGCATGATCCCGGTCATGCCCATGCTCCACAGCTTCTTGAGCACGTCGGGCGCCTTGACGCCCATGCCCTTGGCGATCTCGCCGACGGCGATGGTCTCGTCCATCTTGATGACGCGCTTGTGCGCGGCCGGCGTCGTGATCTGCGTCTGCTTCTGCTTCTTGCCGAGCTGCGGCTTCTTCTTGCCCTGCTGCTGGCGTCCGAAGCGATCGCGCTGCCCGCCACCGGGCATGTCGCGACGCTGACCGGGCATGCCGCCGCCCGGACGCTGCTGCGCGAAGCGATCGCGCGGATCGGCCTGGCGGATCTCGATGCGCGGCAGCGGCAGCTCGATCACGCGGCCCGTCGGCCCGAACTTGACCGGCTCGTCCTTCTTCGGCTCCGTCGCCGGAGCCGCCGTCGCCGGCGCCTCGCCCCGCGCTTCGACGCGCGGCGCCTCGGTCTCGTGCGCCGGCGGCGTCACCACCGGCGACGCCGGACGCGCCGTCTCGCGCGCCTCGACGCGCGGCTCTTCTCGCCGAGTCTCCACCACCACCCGCCTCGGCGCTTCTTCGCGCCGCTCCACCACCGTCGGCTCCACCGGCTTCTCCTGCGGGACGACCCGCTCGACGACCTCGTGCGCGACCTCTTGCACCTTGTGCACGACTTCGCTGACCATTTCCTTGGCGCGCGCGACCACGCCGCGCTCCTCGGGCTCCGGCCTGCGCTCCGCCACCGCCGACGGTCGGTCGACCGTCGCCTGGGCCGCCGCAGGACGCGTGATCACACCGCCATCCTTGCTGCGCCGCCGGATCACGGTAGAGCTCAGCCGCTCCTCGACGAGGTTGGCCTGCCGCTCTTTGTCGAGCGCTCGCTTGACCCGTGCGACGTCGTCGGGATCGAGGTTCGACATGTGGTTCTTGACCTCGATGCCGAGCGCGCGGACCTTGGCCACCAAATCCTTGTTGGCCAACCCGAGGTCCTTGGCGACCTCATACAGGCGCACCTTGCCCGCCTGCGCATCCGCCGTCGTCGTCGTGTGTCCCGTACCGCCAGTGTTCATGCTCTCGATTCCTCGTCCTGTACCAGTTCCCACAGCTGCTCTACATCGACATGCTGCGTTCTTCTGCGAAACGATCTTGCAAACCCGCCTCGCGCCGCCGCCTCCAAACACGCCTTCCGCCGGTGGACCCAGGCTCCTCGGCCCGGCATCGTCGCGTGCTCATCTATTTTTATCCTGCCGCTCGCCTCCGCCACCGTTCGTACCAGGTTTCGCTGCTCGTCCTTGCCCTGGCAACCGGCGCAGGTGCGCGTCGGCATCTACTTCTTCGGCTCCTCCTCGGTCCAGCCGGCGTCGACCGCCTTCTGCTCGGTCAGCGCCGGATTGGCCGCCGCCTCGGCCGCCGCCAGCTTGGCCGCTTCCGCCGCCTTGCGATCGGCTTCGATCTGCTCGGCCTTGCGCTGCTTCTCGATCTCGACCTGCTTGGCCGCCGCGACCTTGAGCCGCTCGGCGCCCTGCTCGCCGCCGACGCCCGGCACGCCGCCGAGCTCCTCGATGCGCGCGCGCGCCACTTCCTCGGCCGAGCGCCAGCCGAGCTTGAACAGCGTGCCCGCCAGCTCGTCCGACGAGCCCTCGATCTCGGCCATCGAGCGGCGCGCGTGCTCCTCGAGCTCCTTGACCTTCGACTCGGCGTGGATGTCGATGCGCCAGCCGGTCAGCTGCGACGCGAGGCGTACGTTTTGCCCCTTCTTGCCGATGGCGAGCGACAGCTTGTCGTCGGGGACGATGAGCTCCATCGTGTGCGTCTCGGCGTCGATGACCACGCGCGACACCTCGGCCGGCGCGATCGCGTTGCACACGAAGCGCGCCGGATCTTCCGAGTACGGCACGATGTCGATCTTCTCGCCGCGCAGCTCCTGCACGACCGCTTGCACGCGCGAGCCCTTCATGCCGACGCAGGCGCCCACCGGATCGACGTCGCGATCGCGCGACGACACCGCGATCTTGGCGCGCGCGCCCGGCTCGCGCGCCGACGACTCGATGCGCACGATCTTTTCGTAGATCTCCGGCACTTCCTGCTCGAACAACTTCTCGAGCAGGCCCTTGTGCGTGCGGCTGAGCACGATCTGCGGCCCGCGCGCGTTCTTCTCGACGTCGAGCACATAGGCGGTGATGCGATCGTTCATGCGATACGACTCGCGCGGAACCTGCTCGCGCACGGGCAAGATCGCCTCGTGGCGCCCGATCTCGACGATGAGGTTGCCGCGCTCGAAGCGCCGCACCGTGCCGGAGATGAGCTCGCCCTTGCGATCCTTGAATTCGTTGTAGACGTTCTCGCGCTCCGCCTCGCGCGTGCGCTGGATGATGACCTGCTTGGCCGTCTGCGCCGCGATGCGGCCGAGCACTTCGGTCGGCTTCGGGAACTCCATCTCGTCGCCGAGCTCGATGCCGTTCGCCACTTCGTCGCCGTACAGCGGCCGGTACATGTCGCGCGCCTCGGCGAGCCCGATTTCGGTCGCCGAGTTGGTCACTTCTTCGACGACGGTTTTCAGCGCGAAGAGATCCACTTGACCCGTTTCGGTGTTGAAGCGGGTTTT
>DASXOU010000378.1:0-3025 GCA_036494045.1 Polyangia bacterium
CGCTGCCGCCGGTGCCGGCGCCGAATCCGTCGCTGCCGGCGCCGCTGCCGAAGCCGGCGGTGGAGGTGATCGTCGACTCCAATCCGACGGGCGCCAAGATCCTGCGCAACGGCGTCGTCGTCGCCGAGACGCCCGAGGCGCTGAAGCTGAGCGCGCCCGACACGGTGGTGCTGCGCAAGGACGGCTGGGCGGACAAGACCGTGACCGTCGACCCCGCGGCGACGCGCAAGCTCGTGGTCAAGCTCGAGCGCGCGCACGCGGTGGCGACGAAGCCGCCGGGACACGGCGACGTCGCCAAGGCGGGGACGAAACCGGCGCCGCCGTCGAAGCCGGGCGAGCCGGTCGATCCGTACGCCACGCCGACGCCGGCGACCAAGCCGGCGACGAAGCCTACGCCGGCGACGAAGCCCGGCGCGTCGGGGACGAAAGCGGCCGCGGCGCCGGCGCCGAAGTCGCACGACGAGCTGTCGAGCCGCGTCGAGAAGGCGGGCGAGGGCGTCGGGCATCGCGTCGGCACCATCTACAAAGGCGCCGCCGCCGACGAAGGCGGTCGCAGCGATTGGTTCTCCGAGCTCGAAGGCGGCCACTGCTACACGTTCGTCGGCGAAGGCGGCGACGGCGTGAAGAAGCTCTACCTCTACTTGTGGGGTCCGGCCGGCCGGCGCCTCATGTCGACGCGCGAAGACACGCCGCATCCGCGGATGGCCTACTGCACCGCGTTCAAGGGCACCTATCACTTCCAGGCCAAAGTCGACGACGGTCAGGGCGAATACCGACTCGGCATCTACACGAAGTAGCGGCACGTCGCTTGCTCTGTCGTAGGGTGTGACCGAAGCGACCTTTCATGCGATGGCGCGCGAGACCTCGACGGCAGTCGGGCGCCCGAAAAGCTTCTTCGTGGCTGTCGCGATCATCCTCGCGTGGGCCGTGAGCGGACCGGTCTTCCACTTCTCGGATACCTGGCAGCTCATCATCAACACGGGGACGACGATCGTCACCTTCCTCATGGTCTTCCTCATCCAGAACACGCAGAATCGCGATTCCAAGGCGATCCACTTGAAGCTCGACGAGCTCCTCCGCGCCACGCGCTCGGCGCGCAACACGCTGGTGAACCTCGAGAACATGAGCGACGACGAGCTGGCCGAGCTCGAGGCCGAGTTCACGCGGCTGCGCAAGATCGCCTGCGACGAAGAGAAGAACGGCATCGCCGCGCATCGGCGCCGTCGCTGAATTGGATATATAGTGGCGCGATGCCCGCCGCCGAGCGGACGCCGCGCGTCCCGCTCCTCGCTCAGCTGCTCATCGCCACCGTCGCCGGCGCCGTCGCGGGCAAGCTCGTCGGGCCGCGCGCGGCCGCGCTCGGCGACGCGGCTCTCATCTTCGTCGACGTGCTCAAGCTGCTGGCCACGCCACTGGTGTTCGTCGCCATCGTCGACACGTTCGTGACCACGCGGCTGCCGGTGAAGCGCGCGCTCGTGCTCCTGCCGCTGTCGGCGCTCAACGCGATCGTGGCGGCGGCAATTGCGATCGGCCTCGGGCGCGTGCTGCCGCTCCATCGCTTCGTCGACCTGCCGCGGCTGCGCGCGCTCGCGCCGCCGGCGGCCGCGGCGCACCATTTGCCGTCGGTGAACCTGTTGTGGGTGATCGCGGCAGCGCTCGGCACCGGCATCGTCTTGCGCGCGCTCGGCGGGACGCGCGCGGCGCAGGCGATCGCGCGCGCGACCGGCGCGGCGATGCGCGCGCTCATGCACCTCGTCGGCCTGGTGGTACGCGTGGTGCCGCTGGCGGTGTTCGGCGTGATGGCCAAAGTCGTCAGCGGCAGCGGGCTGGCGATGTTTCCGCTGCTCGCGATCTTCGTGCTGTTGGTCGCGCTCGGCATGGCGCTGCAGGTGATCTTCTGGTACGCGCTCCTCCTCAAGCTCGTCGCGCGCGTCTCGCCCAATCGATTCTTTCGCTTCGCCGCCGATCCGCTGCTGACGGCGATCGGCGTGGGCTCGTCGCTGGCGACGCTGCCGGTGACGTTGCGCGCGCTCGACGAGATGGAAGTGTCGAAGGAGTCGGCGCGGCTGGCGGCGGTGGTCGGCACCAACTTGAACCACGACGGCATCGTGCTCTACGAGGCGGCGGCG
The DNA here is from genome assembly GCA_036494045.1 of Polyangia bacterium. Classification (GTDB taxonomy): domain Bacteria; phylum Myxococcota_A; class Polyangia; order Palsa-1104; family Palsa-1104; genus JAQBQH01. The sequence continues at coordinate 2,130 of DASXOU010000378.1, forward strand.
GCGCTGTTCGTGGCGCAGGTGTACGGCATCACGCTCGCGCTCGGCACGCAGGTCAAGGTGGTCGGGCTGGCGGTGCTCGCCGCCGTCGGCATCGCCGGCGTCCCCGAAGCGGGCCTGGTGACGCTGTCGCTGGTGATCGGCGGCGTCGGGTTGCCGCTCGCGGCGGTGCCGCTGCTGTTGCCCGTCGATTGGATGCTCGGTCGGCTGCGCGCGATGACCAACGTCGCCAGCGACCTCACGGTCGCGAACGTGCTCGACCGTTTTCGGTAGACCGAGGGCGGTCCCTCGGCGCCCTCCCAGTTCCTCCGAGATCAGAAGATCAGGAGGCAGATCGGATTGGCCTCCCCAGGTCCGTCGTCCGCGCTAAAGCGCGGCCGAGGGGCCGTGCTCTTCGGCGACGCGAACGTCGGCGTTCAGCTTAGACGTTCACTCCCCAACGAGATGGCGACACCGCTGTCGCGCTTTAGCGCGGCAGCCAGGATGTTGAGCGCAATCAGCGACAGTGCGGAACGAGCGACGATCTCCCTCTGTCCTCTGCGAACTTTGTCACGACACAGGTGGAGTTCGCCTCACGCTACGGCCGGCTCACGGCGCAGAGTCCCACAAATTCTGTCGGACGCCGGTGGACGATCCTCTAGAACGCGGCGACCAGCGACTGCATCCAGCGGCCGAGTGCGGGCCAGCCGTGCGTATCGTCGAGGTGCCCGAGCCTCACGATCACGAGATCCTTCGACGGGACGATCGTGATGAGCTGCCCTTCGTGGCCCTGGGCCGTGAACAGGTCCGCCGGCCCGTCGGGCGTGAGCGCGTGCACCCGCGTCGGATCGCCGACGGGCGGCGTGATCCAGAACCCCGCGCCGTACGTCGATCCGTTGCTCGCCGGCCCGCGCGAGCGC
>DASXOU010000379.1:0-12878 GCA_036494045.1 Polyangia bacterium
CGCGCGTCGGCGACGTGTCGGTCGGGCAGCGCGCCGAGCTCGACGTCGAAGGCGTGGGCAAGGTCGCCGGCGCCGTCGAGGCGATCGCGCCGCTCGTCGATCCCGCGACCAACACCGTGGTCGTGCGCGTGCGCGTGCCCAACGACGACGGGCGGCTGCGCGGCGGCATGTTCGCGCGCGGTGCGGTGCTGGGCACGCCGCATCCCGGGCTGGCGGTGCCGCGCGCGGCGCTCCTGCCCGGCGACGGCGGCGCCGCGACGATGGTGGCGATCGTCGACGGCGCGGGCGTGGTCTCGCATCGCGCGCTCCAGCTCGGCGCCGACGCCGGCGACGCCGTCGAGGTGCGCGGCGGGCTTGCTGCCGGCGAGCGCGTGATCGTCGCCGGCGGCTACGCGCTGCCCGACGGCACCAAGGTCGAGATCGCGCCGTGATCGCCGCGCGCGCCCGCGGCATTGCGCTCGCCGTGGCGCTCCTCGTCCTCGCCGGCGTCGTCGCGTACGCATCCTTGCCGCGCGGGCTCTATCCCGAGCTCGCCTTTCCGCGCGTGGTCGTCGTCGCTACGCTGCCCGACGCCACGACCGAATTGGTTCTGCGCAACGTCACGCGCCCGCTCGAGGAGGCGCTGGCGCCGGTGCTCGGCGTCGAGCGCGTCCGCTCGCGCACCATCCGCGGCGCCGTCGAGCTGTCGCTGCAGTTCGCCCCGGGCAGCGACATGGTGGTCGCGCTGCAGCTCGTGCAAGCCAAGCTCGCCGAGGCGCGCGGCGAGCTGCCGCCGGCGACGACGCTCGTGGCCGAGCGGCTGACGCCGACGTCGTTTCCAGTGCTCACGGTCAGCGTCGAAGGCGCGCTGCCGCCCGAGCGCCTGCGCGACGTGGCGCTCTATCAGGTGCGGCCGGCCTTGTCGCGCGTCGCCGGCGTCGGGCCCATCAGCGTCACCGCCGGCGAGGTGCGCGAGGTCGAGGTCGAGGTCGATCCGTCGCGCGCCGAGGCTGCCGGCCTGACCGCCGACGGCATCGCCGACAAGCTGTCGGCGTCGAACACGTTTGCCACCGTCGGGCGCGCCGACGTCGCCTATCGCCGTTACGCGATCGTCGTCAGTGGCGTGGCGCCGACCGTCGCGCGCCTGGGCGACTTCGTCGTCGGCGGCAGCGAGCGCGCGCCGGTGCGCCTCGCCGACGTGGCAACGATCGAGGAGGGCCACGCCGATCCGCGCCTGCTGGTGCGATCGCCGCGCGGCGCCTCGGCGGTGGTGAACGTGGCGCGGCGCATCGGCGGCGACGTGGTCGCGCTCGATCGCGCGCTCGGCGCCGCGCTCGACGACTTGCGCGCCCAGGTGCCGACCGGCGTGGTGCTGACACCGGTCTACGAGCAGGCCACGCTCATCGGCGCGGCGACGGCGGCGGTGCGCGACGCGATCCTCGTCGGCGCGCTGTTGTCGATGATCGTGATGCTGCTCTTTTTGCGCTCGCCGCGCGCGACGCTGATCGCGGCGCTGGCGATCCCGTCGTCGCTGGCGGCGGCGTGCGCCGTCATCCGCGTCACCGGCGGCTCGCTCAACCTCATGTCGCTCGGCGGCCTGGCCATCGCCGTCGGCCTCGTGATCGACGACGCCGTGGTCGTGGTCGAGGCGATCCATCGCGCGCTCCAAAGTGGGCTGGCGCCGCGCGAAGCCGCCGCCGCCGGCACGCGCGCGCTCGCCGGGCCGGTGGTCTCCTCGACGCTGACCACGGTCGTGGTGTTCGCGCCGCTCGGCTTTCTCTCCGGCGTCGTCGGCGCGTTCTTCGCCGCGCTGGCGGTCGCGCTCGCCGCCGCGGTGATCCTGTCGCTCGTCATCGCGCTCACGGTGATCCCGATGCTGGCGGCGTGGCTCTTGACGCCGTCGACGGAAGCAGACGCCGCGGAGCCGTTGGTGCCGCGCTACCTCGCGCTGCTCCGCCGCGCGCTCGCGCATCGCCGGCTCGTCGTCGCTGCCTGCGCGCTCGTCGCCGCCGGCGGTCTTTTCGGCGCCACGCGTCTCGACAGCGGCTTCATCCCCGAGATGGACGAGGGCGCCTTCGTCCTCGACTTCTTCACGCCCGCCGGCACCTCGCTCGACGAAGCCGATCGCCTGACGCGCGCGATCGACGACGTCCTTTTGCACGACGACGCCGTCGAGACCTTCTCGCGCCGCCTCGGCGCCGAGCTCGGTCCGCCCGCCGCCACCGACGCCTCGCGCGGGGACTACCTCGTGCGCCTGCGCTCGGGCACGCGCGCCGGCATCGACGACGTGATGGAGCGCGTGCGTAAGAAGGTCGCCGCGCGCGTGCCCGGCGTCCGCCTCGAGCTCATCCAGGTGCTGCAGGACATGCTCGGCGATCTCGAAGGCAACGCCGAGCCCATCGAGGTCAAGCTCTTCGGCGACGACGAAGCCGAGCTGCGCCGGCAGGCGTTGCGTGTGGCGCAAGCGCTCGGCGGCATCCCCGGCATCGTCGATCTCTACAACGGGCAGGTGGCCTGCTCGCCCGAGCGGCGCGTGGAGATCGATCCGGTGGCGGCGGGGCGCGCCGGCTTGTCTACCGACGCCATCGCCGCGCAATTGCGCGCCGCCTTTCTCGGCGTAAACGCCGCGCCCATGCCCGAGTCGGATCGGCTGGTGCCTGTGCGCGTGCGCTGGAACGATCGCGCGCGCTTCGACGCCGCGGCGCTCGATCGCGTCCGGCTGCGCACGCCGTCGGGCGCGCTGGTGCCGCTCGGCGGCGTCGCGCGCGTCGTCGACGGCTGCTCGTCGGCGGAGGTGACGCGCGAGAACCAGCGCCTGATGGTGCCGGTGACGGCGCGGCTCGATCGCGTGGATCTCGGCGGCGCCGTGCGCGCGGTCGAGGCGCGCGTCGCCGGGCTCGGCCTGCCGCGCGGCATCGCCGTCGAGATCGGCGGCCAGCGGCTGTCGCAACGGCGCGCGTTCGTCGCGCTCGCCGGCGCGCTCGCCGCCGCCGTGGCGCTGGTGCTGCTCGTCCTCGTCTTTCAGTTCAACCGCTTCACCCCCGCCGTCGCCATCCTCGCCGCCACGCCGGTCGCGCTCGCCGGCGGCGTCGCCGCGCTCGCCGTCACCGGCACTGCGCTCAACGTTTCGTCGTTGCTCGGCGGGATCCTGCTCGTCGGGCTGGTCGTGAAGAACGGGATCCTGCTTCTGCATCGCGCCGAGGAGCGGCGCCGCGCCGGCGCAACGATCGAGGACGCGCTCGCCGACGCCGCCGCCGTGCGCTTGCGCCCGATCGTCATGACCACGCTGTGCACGTTGGTGGCGCTGGTGCCGCTGGCGCTCGGGCTCGGCGCCGGCGCCGAGATGCATCGGCCGCTCGCCATCGCCGTCATCGGCGGCCTCGTCGTGTCGACGCCGGCGACGCTGTTCGCCGTGCCCGCGCTCTACGCCTGGCTCGCCGCGCGCGTCAGCCGGGCGGCGGCGCGTCGGTGACTGGCGCCGCCGTCGTCGCCGGCGGTTTGCCGCCGTCGGGACGGAACACGAAGTGTCGATGCATCGGGAAGTTCCAGCCGATGCCGACGATCGCCGACGTCACCACGCGCGCGACGATGTATTGCAAGCCGACGCGCAAGAGCAGCCACTCGCCGCCGGCGTTGCAGCACAGGCTCAGCGCCGAGACCATCGCGTAGCGCAGCGCCTGCCCGCCGAGATCGCCCTTCTGCGCGTCGAACACCCAGCGCCGTCCGAGCGTGAAGCTGGTGACCGCGCCGAACAACGCGCCGATCACCGTGCCCCAGATCGGCGACAAGCCGCATAGGCTGACCAGCGCGATCATGACCACGTAGTCCGCGCCGGTGGCCACCAGCGACGAGAGCTGGTGCTGACTGAGCAGCGCGACCGTGCGCCGGTTCACGTCGCCGTCATCGCCGCGGTCGCCGCCGCTGGCCACTTGCGGCGCAGAAGCGGCGCCAGCGTGCACGCAGTGATCGCCACCGTCCAACCCATCACGCAGTCGGGAATCCAGTGGTGGCGCAGATAGACGGTCGAGGCAAAGAGCGAGAGCTGGATCGGCAGCACCAGCCAGAAGAAGAGCCGCTTGCGCCCGACAAAGACGCCGTCGCCGAAGCGCCAGGCGTAGATGATGGTCATGAGCCCATACGAGCAGTGCAGCGAAGGAAACGCCGAGCGCACGAGCAAGGGATCGTAAGTATCCCACGTGCCCTGCAAGTAGTCGTTGATGCCGATGAGCGACGGAATCTTGGTCGCGAGCTCGCCGTGGCGCAGAAGATCGTAATAGCGCGGCGGCCCGGCGGGGAAGCAGATGAAGAGGAAGAAGCCGATCCACATCTGCAGCATCACCGACGTCGCCATTTCGCGGAAGTCGGCGCCGCGCCCGCGCAGGCACAGCGCGATGCCGAGGAACATGGGGACGATGAAGAAGATGCCGTAGCAGACCGCCATCCAATCGGTGAGCAGCGGATGATAGAGCCGCTTCACCCAGACGGTCGGCTCGATGCCGAACACGGCCATGTCGATCTTGTAGAGCCAGTTGTCGATCGGCACCTTGCGGATGATGCCGGTGTAGTCCTCGAGGTTGTCGAAAACGGTCGCGACCAGCACCAGCGGCAGCCAGTCGCGGATGGTGCCGAGCGCCATCGTCTTGGCTTCGGCGCGCGCGCCCGGCGCATTGCCCCACACGCGCCGGATGCGTGAAAACATTTTGATGATGATGATCCCCGGCGCGGCCAGCCCCGGCAGTAGCATGGTCGACAGGCGCACCACGTAGTGCGCGCCGAAGACGCGGCCGACGATGAGAAGGATCGTGAGAAAAAAGAAGAAGAGCGTGAAGTCGGGCCCGAGGAGCTCGAGCGCGCGGCGCGTGCGCGAAGCCGCGGCGAGGTCGACGGGCGACGGCGCGAGCGGTGGTAGCTTGAGAGGCTGCACCATCGATCCGCTCGTCGAGCTACGGCACGGCGTTGGCGACGTGGACGCCCGGCGACAGCGACATCTCGACGCAGCCCGAGCGCGACGACGCGTAGGCCGTCTCGATCAGCTTGATGCACAGGACGGCGTCGCGCGCGTCGGCGCCGACGAACTCGCCGGTCTCGATGGCGGAGCCGAACGAATCGAGGATGGCGCCGAACCACTCCTTGTGCGAGGCGTCGCCCCAGTGGGACGCGATCGATCGGCGCTCGACGACGCGGCCGCGCTCCGAGATCTCGACGTCGTCGTCCTCGATGCGGATGGCGCCGGCGTCGCCGTGAATCGTGTAGATGACCTTGCGCACGGCGGCGTTCCAGGTCAGGCGCGCCATGGCGACGCCGGTGGGAAACGTGACCGTGCAGGTGAAGTTGTCCTCGGTGTCGAAGGCGCCCTGGCTCGACATCTTGGCGGTGATGCTCAGCGGATGCGAGCCGAGCCAATCGAACGTGAGGTAGAAGGTGTGCGCGCCGTGATCCATGGCGATGCCGCCGCCGGCGTAGGAGCGGATGCGACGCCAATCGGGCAGCCACTCGGCGACGCCGCGCGCGTGCTGCGTGCGGAACGTATCGAGGGTGACGAGGTTGACGGCGCCGATGCGGCCGGAGTCGATGATGTCGCGTACCGCGCGCATCGACGGCGCGTGCTTGTAGTTGTGCACCGGGAAGAAGACGCGGCGATTCTTCGACGCGGCATCGAGCACCGACTCGGCGTCGCGCACCGACGTGGCCAGCGGCTTTTCGCACAAGACGTGGAGCCCGCGCGCCATCGCGGCGCAGGCGATCGGCGCATGGTCGCGCGGCGGCGTGGCGATGTCGACGAAGTCGAGGCCGCGCTCGGCGCGCATGAGCGACTGCGCGTCTTCGTAGATGCGCGCGTGTGGAAGAAGCTTGCGGGCGAGCTCGCGGCGCGGCGCGCAGACGTCGGCGACCGCGACGACCGAGAAGTCGGTGCGGCTCAGGTACGCCGGGAGATGTCCCTTCTCGGCGATGAACCCGAAGCCTATGATTGCGCCCTGGCGCATGACCGTGAACACGTAGCGAAATTACCGGATCGTGTCAAGGCGCGCGAATTTTGTGCAAACGCTAGGATTCGTGCGTGCGGGCATTCGCCTTCGTTCTAATGGCAGCGACGGGCGGATGCACCCCCATCCCTCCTGGATTTCGTTGCACCGGGTCGATGGACCAGGGCGCGTGCGTGCGCGAGGGCGTGCAAGGGACGTGCGAGGCGAATCACTGGTGCAGCTTTCCCGACGCGACGTGCGCGGGCGGGCGTCGCTACGGCGAGTTCGCGGGTGACGGGCTCGCCGGCGCGTGCGTGACCGCGGCCGATAGCTGTGGCGCGATCGGCGAGGCGTGCTGCGCGGGGACGGGCGCGTGTCAGACGGGCCTCGAGTGTCTCGGCGGCGCGTGCGTCGGCTGCGTCACGGCGCTCGCGCTCGGCGACGCGCACGGCTGCGCGCTGTTGCGCGACGGCGGCGGCGTTGTCTGCTGGGGCAAGAACGATCACGGCCAACTGGGCAACGGCGGCAGTGGCGACGCGGCGGCCGCGGTGGCGGTGGTCGACGATCACGGCGTGCCGATCGCGGGCGTCACGGCGATCGCGGCCGGCGCCAATCACACGTGCGCGCTGCGCAGCGATCACACGATCGTCTGTTGGGGCGACGACGGCGCGGGACAGCTCGGGCGCGGCGCGACTTTGCCGGGGCCGAGCGACAACGGCGTGCCGGCGCCGGTGGGGCTGACGTCGATCGTGGCTGTAGCGGCGGGTGCGCAGCACACCTGCGCCGCGCTCGACAATGGCGCGGTGTGGTGCTGGGGCGCCAACGACGCGGGGCAGCTCGGTCAGGCGCCGTCGGCGGGCGCGTCGATGCCGGTCGAGGTCGTCGATCGCGCGGGGCTGGCGCTGACCGCGGCGACGCTGGCGGCGGGCGCGACGCACAGCTGCGCGATCGAACAAGACGCGACGCTTCTGTGCTGGGGCTCGGACACCGACGGCGAGCTCGGCGACGGGATGACGGCAGCGACGAGCCTGCCGTCGGCGGCGGTGGTGCTGGGCGCGCACGTCGTCGCAGCGGCGGGCGGAGCGCACTTCGGCTGCGCGCTCACCGACGCGGGCGCCGTCGACTGCTTCGGCGCCGACGATCGCCAGCAAGCGGGCCAACCCGAAGCCGCGACGGTGGCGGTGCCGACACCGGTCGCGATCGATCCGGCGACGGCGGTGGCGGCGGGCGGCGCCGAGGCGTGCGCGCGGCGCGCCGGCGGCGACCTGCTCTGCTGGGGCGACGGCGCGGCGCCGGCGACGGTGCGGCAGAACGTGGGACCGATCGCCGTCGGTGCCAACGACGCCTGCAGCGCGCGCCCCGACGGCGTCGACTGCGCCGCCTTCGGCGATCCGCATCTCAGTTGCAATTAGAACGGCGGCCGTCGCGCGGTTGGGTGCGCCACGTCGTCCGAACCGAACCTGACCCTAACGATGCGTGTAGATCCAGGACCAGCGCGCGACCGCGCCAACCACGAGGGCGCCGCCGACGGCGAGCGTGACGATGCCGGCCGTGCGCTCGCGGGCAAAGGCGTCGGCGTCGGCGCCGTGCGCGGCGTACTCGTCGTAGGTGCTCGCGTCGGCGAGCGAGCGCGCGCCGGATTCGCCGACGCCCCATAGGACCGCGCCGGCGACGACGGCGGCGCCTCCGACGCCGGCGAGGACGGCCGCGGCGCGATCGTCGCGCGCGCGCCGCGCCGGCGGTGACGGCGGCATCGCCGGCGGCGGCGCGACGACGGGCGGCGCGATCGCGGCAGGCGACGGCGCGGGCGACGGCGGTGGCTCGTGCGCCAGCTCCTCTTCGCAGCGCGCGAGGTTCTGTCGCGCCGGCGCCGCGCCGCGCTCGGGCGGCGACGTGCGCAGATAGGCGCGGTAGCTGGCGACGGCGGCGCGGCAATCGCCCTTCATGCGCTGTGCCTGGCCGAGCGCGTACAAGAAGTCGGGGCGCGCCTCGAGCTCGTAGCCGCGCGAAAAAGCGGCGATGGCTTCGTCGTAGCGGCCGACGGCGTAGCTGCGCAGCCCGCGCTCGAGCAGCTCACCGGCCGGCGACGCCCACGCGATGCTGGCGACGAGCAACGCCAGAGCGAAGATCGCGGTTCTCATTTGGGCGGCAGCGGCGCGTCGAGATCGAGGCGCGCCGGCGGCTTCGGCGCGTGCGCGTGCTTGGCGGCGCGCACATGCGCGGGCCGTTGGCTCGCAGGCTCGGGCGCCGGTGCGCGTGGTGCCGGCGTCGGCGCCACGTCGAGCTTGGGCGGATCGATCGTCGACGGGATCGACGGCTGCGGCGCGGGCGCGACCACCACCGGCGCCGTCGCCACCGCCGGCGCGATCGATTTCACGCGCAGCGTCGCCACCACGCGCCAGCCGAGCCATCCCGCGAGCGCGATCGCCGCCGCCAGCGAAGGCAGCAGCCACGCGCGCCGCCGTCGCCGCGCCACCGCGCGCGTCAGCCGCGCCGGCGCCAGCGACGCCGACGCCGCCGTCATGATCACGCCGTCGACCACCGTCGCCGCCGCGTCGTCGTCATCGCCGCCGGCGACGTCGTAGAGCGTGGTCGTGCGCTCGACCTCGGCCCGCTCGGCCGCGCCGCCGCCGAAGAGCTCGCGCAGATAATGTCCGAGCCCGGCGTTCGACACCGCCAGCCGCTTCTCGCGCGCGAACGCCTCCAGCGCCAGCTGCAGCTCCTCGGCGGTCTGCGGGCGCGCCTCGCGCTCGCGCCGCAGGCCGCGCATCACGATCGCCTCCAGCTCGGGCGGACAGTCGTGCCACACCAGCGACGGGCGCGGCGCATCGGTTTCGACGATCGACTTCATCACGCCAAAGTCGCTGCGTCCGCCGTAGAGGCGCCGTCCGGTCAACATCTCCCACAGAAGGATCGCGACCGCGAACACGTCGCTGCGCCGATCGAGCTCGTCGCCGCGGCACTGCTCGGGCGACATGTACCCGAGCTTGCCCTTGAGCGTGCCGTGCCGCGTCGCCGAGGCGCTCCGCCGCGTCTTGGCCACGCCGAAGTCGAGCAGCTTGACGCCGCCGTCGAAGGTCACGGCGACGTTGTGCGGCGAGACGTCGCGATGCACGATCCCGAGCGGCCGCCCGTCACCGTCGGCGAGCCCGTGCGCGTGGTGCAGCCCGGCGGCGACGCCGATGGCGATGGTGAGCGCGTGCTCGACGGGAACCCGCGTGCCGAGGAGCTGCGCCTTCCGCAAGATCTGCCGCACGTCCTCGCCGTGCAAATACTCCATCGCGAAAAAGGGCGCCTCGGCGTCGCCGCCGATGTCGTAGACCTGCACGATGTTCGAGTGGTGCAGGCCGGCGGCGAGCCGCGCCTCCTCGAGGAACATCTCCATGTACTCGGCGTCGCGCGCCATCTCGGGCAGGATGCGCTTGAGCACCACCAGCTTCTCGAAGCCCTGGATGCCGGTGGCGCGCGCCAGGAACAGCTCGGCCATGCCGCCGCGCGCGAGCGGGCGCAGGATTTCGTAGCGGCCGAGGCGGCGCGGCTCCTCCACCTGCATCATTATATAGGACGTCTATTCACCGCCGTCTCCGCGGAGGTCGTGCTTGCGCAGGAGGCGATGCAGCATCTGGCGCGACAGGCCGGCGGCGGCGGCGGCGCGCGAGACGTTGCCGCCGGCGTGCGCCAGGATCGCGCGGCAATATTCGCGCTCGAAGTCGTCGAGCGCCTGGCGCCGCGCCGCTTCGTAGGCCGGCGGCGCCGCCGGCGCGCGCACGTCGGTGGCCAATTCGCCGACGAGCACCAGGCGCTGCACCACGTTGCGCAGCTCGCGCACGTTGCCCGGCCACGAGTGCAGGACGAGCGCGCGCGACACCGCGTCGGAGAGCAGCGCCGACGGATCGAGCGCAGGCTTGAGCTCCGCGAGAAAGCGGCGCGCCAGCGGCAGGATGTCCTCGGCGCGATCGCGCAGCGCCGGCACGTGGATCTTGATGACGGCCAGTCGGTAAAAAAGATCCTGGCGAAACTGTCCGGCGGCGACCAGCCGATCGAGCCGCCGATGCGTGGCCGCCACCACGCGCACGTCGATGGGCTTCGGCTTTGCCGCGCCGAGCCGGCGCACCTCGCGCGACTCGAGCGCGCGCAACAGCTTCACTTGCTGCTCGAGCGGCAGCTCGCCGATCTCGTCGAGAAACAGCGTGCCGCCCGACGCTTCCTCGAGCGCGCCGGCGCGCGCGCGATCGGCGCCGGTGAAGGCGCCCTTTTCGTGGCCGAAGAGCTCGCTCTCGACGAGCGTGGGCGCGAGCGCGCCGCAGTCGACGACCACGAACGGCCGCTCGGCGCGCGGCGAGCCGCGATGCAGCGCCTCGGCCAGCACCTCCTTGCCGGTGCCGCTCTCGCCTTCGAGGAGCACCGTCGAGTCCGACGGCGCCGCCTGCTCGACGAGCGCGAACAGGGCGCGCATCGCCGGCGCATCGCCGACGAGGCCGCCGAACGGCGTCGGCGCCAGCAGGTGCTCGACCTCCTCGTCGGACAATTTCCACTCGAGCTCGCTCTCGCCGAGCTGGAGGCGCTTGGTGTCGTCGTCGAGCAGCGCCTCGCCCACGCGCACGTCGTGAATGACGACGCCGTTGGTCGATCCGAGATCGCGGATGACCCAGCCGCGCTCGGTCGGCCGCACCTCGGCGTGGCGCGCCGAGACGGTGTCGTCGGCGAGCACCAGATCGGCGTCGGCGTCGGAGCCGATGACGACGGCGCCGAGCGACGACAGCTCGAGCGTCTCGCCGCGCGACGGCCCGCGCACGACGCGCAGCCGCGCGCGTCGCACCGCGATCACGCGCCCCGCCGGCCGACTCAAGATTCGCGTCGCCGTCACCAGAGGATCGTACGGGACACCCCCTGGCGGTACAATCCGTAAACCTTGATCCACCTGGTCCTCGTCGAGCCCGAGATTCACTGGAACACGGGAAACCTCGGCCGCACCGCGCTCGCCGTCGGCGCGGCGCTGCATCTCGTCGAGCCGCTCGGCTTCTCGCTCGACGACAAGCAGGTCAAGCGCGCCGGGCTCGACTATTGGCCGCGCGTCAAGCTGCACACCTGGCCGTCGTGGGGCGCGTTCGCTGCGCGGCTGCCGGCGCTCGGCGAGGCGTGGTACTTCGGGGCGGCGGCGGCGCGGCCCTATTGGGACGCGACCTTCGCCGACGACACGGTGCTCGTCTTCGGGCGCGAGAGCGTTGGCCTCCCGCGTGCGATCCTCGACGGCGCCGGCGACCACGCGCTCTCGATTCCGATGGCCGACGCGGCGCTGCGCTCGCTCAACGTGTCGACGGCGGCGGCGCTGGCGGCGTACGAGGTGGTGCGCCAGCGCAGTCGATCCGGGACACCGTCACGCTGAGCCCGGGCGCGCCGAAGCGGCGCCACGGCGTGAGGTGCACGCGCTCCTTGGCATCGTCGACGGGCGCGGATTGATCGGCGTCGACGAAGAAGTCGGCCGCGCACAACGCGGCGGTGGGCGTGACCGCGCCCGCGAGCACCACCGGCACGCCCGCGTCCTCGAACGCGAAGTAGAGCGGGAACGCGGCGACGACCGCGCGCGGACGCTCGGCAGCGACGGCGCGGACCGCGCCCTGTTGCGTATGCAGGAGCGTGCGATAGCGCAGGTTGCTGTCGAGGTGGTGTCCGCCGTTGGCGTGCCAGCTCGCGCCGAACCAGCCGGCGACCTCGGCGACGGCGACGGCAGTGGCGACGATCGCGCGCGTGCGTGGCGCGAGCTGCCACAGGCCGAGCGCCGCCAGCGCGCACAGAAGCGGCAGCCCCGCCATCATGTAGCGCGGCAGCGGCGCCGGAAACATGAGCGGCAGCGCCAGCACGCCGGCCGCCGTCGCCCACGTCGCCGCGCCGCGCGCTTCGTCGAGTCGGCGCGCGCGCAACGCGACCACCGCGAGCGCGACGAGGAGGATGCGCCCGCCCTCGACGAGCTCGTGGATCATCGTGTCGAGGATGAAGTTGGCGCCGAGCGCGTCGCGATTGAGGCGCGGCACCGCGTGCCCGGTGAGCGCGTGCAGCGCGCCCAGCCACGCCGCCAGCACCAGGCCCGGCCACGCGAACACGAGCGCGCGCCGCGCCGTCGCTTGCAGCGATCGATTCGCGCGCAGCCATTCGACGACGAACGCCGGCACGCACAAGAAGTACGCGCTCTCCTTGGTCAGCACCGCCAGCGCCGAGAGCACGAGCCACCAGCGCACGCGGCCGCGCACCAGCGCCACCCACGCCCACGTCGCCAGCGCCGCCATCGGCAGGTCGCTCAGCGTCAGCCCCGCCTGCGCGACGAAAAGCGGCGCCAGCGCGCACAACCCGCCGGCGACGAGCGCCTCGGGCTCGTCGCCGCCGAGCGCGCGCACGAGCGAGCGCGTGGCGAAGACGAGCGCGAGCGCGAAGCCGAGCACGGCCAGATGCATCGCCAGCGGATCGGCGCGCGCCAGGTCGCCGAGCACGAGCGCGGCGAACACGGGCGGCTTCAAGACGTCGGGGAAATGGCGCCACGCGTCGAGCCCGAGCCCGTGCGTCGCCGCCCAGCGACCCTCGCGCACGTAGACGTTCGCGTCCCAATAGGGCGGATCGCGCAGCGCCGGCAGCGTGGTGCACACAACGATCATCACCACGCCGAGCCAGCCGAAGGTCGTCGCACGCACGCGCACGATCGTTGTTTACATCGTCGCTGCGGTCGGGTTCAAATGCCGTCGGTGTTGCGCTCCGCATTCGTGATGGCTCCGCTCTTCGTCGCGTCGGTGGCGCAGGGCGCGCCCGCCGCGCACCTGACGGCGACGCCGACCACGGGCACCGCGCCGCTGGTGGTCGGCTTCGACACCGCCGGCTCGACGGCCGGCACCATCGCCGAGCACCTCGTGCTCATCGGCAACGGCGACGCGCTGGTGCTGGGCCAGG
>DASXOU010000380.1:0-3379 GCA_036494045.1 Polyangia bacterium
ACTTCTCGTCGCGGATGTTCTTGGCTTCGGGATAGAACGTCGACAGCGCCGCCACCGTCGCGATGAACATGCCCATCGGATGCGCGTCGTAGCGAAAGCCGTCGATGAAGCGGCGCGCGTTCTCGTGCAGGAACGTGTGCACCGTGATCTCGCTCGAAAACGCGCTCAGCTGCTCTTTGGTCGGCAGCTCGCCGTAGAGCACGAGGTACGCGACCTCGAGGTAGGTCGACTTTTCGGCCAGCTCGGCGACGTCGTAGCCGCGATAGCGCAGGATGCCCTTGTCGCCGTCGATGAACGTGATCGACGAGCGGCACGACGCGGTGTTCAGATACGCGGGATCGTACGAGAGCAGACCAAAGTCATCGGCGCCGGTCTTGATCTCGCGCAAGTCGAGCGCGCGAATGGTTCCGTCGGTGATCGCGAGCTCGTAGCTCTTGCCGGTGCGGTTGTCGGTAACGGTCAGACTGTCCTTCGCCATACTGAGGCTCCTATCACATCCATCGCGAGTCGGGACATCATAAATGCTAACGTAGCTTTGATGCCAGAGGGCAGACTGACGGAGCTTTTGATCGACGATGCCACCTGGTCGGCGGGATCGACGGCGCGCCGCCACGAGTGGCGCCTGGCGATCAACGAGATCCTGACCGAAGGCCGGTTTCATCTTCCCGACGGCTCGACTTCCGGACGCGCGATCGTCACCGTGGCGCCCACGCGGGTCGTGTTCGACGTCCAGTCCGACGACGGTCGCCTCCTCGCCCAGCGCGAGCTGCCGCTCGAGACGCTGCGCCCGCTCATGGCCGAGTACATGGAGACCATCGGTGAAATGGCGAAGCTGGTGACGTCGCCGAACTCGCCGCGCCTCGAGGCGCTCGACATCGCCAAGCGCATCACCCACGACGAAGCGGGCGAGACGGTCGTCGCGCTGCTCGGCCCGCTCGCGCCCGATCACGCGACCGCGCGCCGCTTCTTCACGCTTTTGGTGACGCTGCTTCACGACACCACGCGCCTCGGCGCGCACCCGCGCCCTCGCTGAGCGAGCGTGCACGAAGCGCCCATTTGCGCTTGCCGCCGAGGACACGCCTGCTAGCCTCTTGGACATGCTGAAATCGGTCGTCATGCTCGTGATGTTCGCCGCCACGCCCGCCTTCGCACAGGAGGGCGCGCGCACCGATCTCGCGACCATCAAAAAGCTGGTGTCGCAGGCGGCGAACGCGCTGTCGGCGCGCGGCCCGGGCGCGGCCATGCTCTCGCTCGCGCAGCCCAACTTGTCCGACGAGATCGTCCAAGCCCTGCACACGCCTCGCGAAAATCGTTTGAAGGTTGCGCCGCGCTGACGACATACAGTTGTTGCGCGGCTGACGCTTGATAGCGAGCGCTGCCTCGCGTAGCGTGCCGCCGATGAGTCGTTTGTCAGCGCTGGGTCTCGCGCTCGCACTGTCGAGCGGTTGTGCACGCGTATCGCCGTTCTCCGACGGGATCGGCGGCAACGGCGGCGACGCCGATCTGGCGATGGCCACCGCCGGCGTCGATCTCGGCGCCGACGATCCGGGCGATCTGGCCACGGCCACGCCGGCCGTGCGCGACCTGGCGCTGGCGCCGCCGGTCGATCTCGCCGTCGTCCACGATCTCGCCGTCGTCCACGACCTCGCCGTCGCCCACGATCTCGCGATGGCGCCGCCCGATCTCGTCGTCGTCGCCAGCTGCCACCTCGTCATCAACGAAGTGCAGACCGGCGACACCGTGACCGCCACCGACGAGTTCGTCGAGATCTACAACCCGTGCGCCGCCGCCGTCACTGTCGACGGCTGGAAGCTCGCCTATCGCGCGGCGACCAACACGATGTCCGCAGCCGCCAGCAACGACAGCGGCACGCTCTACAGCTTCGCCGGCACGCTGGCGTCGGGCGGCTACTTCGTCCTCGGCGGCGACAACTTCGGGGGCACCAAGAACGGCTCCTTGTCGAACGGCATCGCCGCCTCCGGCGCGGTCGCCATCCGCGACGCCGGCGGCAACATCGTCGACGCGGTCGCGTGGGGCACCATCAGCGCCGGCAACGCGTTCATGGAGTCGAGCGCCGCGCCGCTGTCGCCGGTGAGCGCCGCGCCCGGCAGCTCGATCGAGCGCAGGCCCAACGGCGCCGACACGGACCACAACGGCAGCGACTTCCAGACCGACAGCGCGTCCACGCCCGGCGCCATAAACCACTGATTCCTCGACGGATGACGCGGCGCCCAGGCTTGTGAACGCTGGGGCCGTGTGATACCACCAACCATGATGATGAGCCCTGCGCGCACGGCTCCGGGCATCGTCGCCCGCAACGTGGGCGGCGAAGTCGTGCTGGTGCCGACGCGCGTCGACGTCGCTCGGTTCGATCGCATCTTCGTGCTCTCGCGCGTCGGGTCGTTCCTGTGGCCGCTCCTCGACGGCACACGCGATCGCGACGAGCTGTGCCGCCTGGTGTGCGAGCGCTTCGCCGTCCCCGACGGCGCCGACATCGGCAAGGACGTCGACAGCTTCCTCGGCGAGCTGGGCCGCCGTGGCCTGATCACCCCATGAGCAACGACCTCGCCGTCGCCGTTCCGCGCACGCACGGCCCGCTGTCGGTGGCGCTCCACGAGCGTGCCGTCGCGGCCGGCTTTCCCGTCGCCGCCGGCCTCGAGCTCACGTTTCGCTGCAACCTCGCCTGCCTTCACTGCTACGTCAACCTGCCCGCCGCCGACCGCGAGGCCAAGGCGCGCGAGCTGACGACCGAAGAGTGGTATCGCGTCCTCGATCAGTGTGCAGACGCCGGTGTCCTCTGGCTGACGCTCACCGGCGGCGAGCCACTCTTGCGGCCCGACTTCCGCGAGATTTACGCCTACGCCTACGACAAGGGCATGGTGATCACCGTCTACAGCAACGCCACGCTCATCACCGAGCAGCACATCGAGCTGTGGCTCGCGCGACCGCCGCGCTCCGTCGAGGTCACGCAGTACGGCTTCACGCGCGAGACCTACGACAACGTCACCGACGCCGGCGCGCAGTACGATCGCTTTCAGCGCGGGTTCCAGCGCCTGCGCGACGCCGGCATTCCGGTGGATCTCAAGGCCGTGGCGCTGCGCAGCAACGTCCACGAGCTGCCGGCGATCCGCGATTACGCAGCGGCGCAGGGCATCGACTTCCGCTATGACGCGATCATCAGCCCGCGCATCGACGGCGGCCGCAAGCCGCTGGCGCAGCGCCTCACCCCGGCCGAGGTGGTCGAGATCGAGGCGATCCACAAAGTGCGTGCGGACGCGTTCGCCCACTACTGCGGCGACGGGATCGCGGAGCATGCGGCGGACGATCACAAGTACCGCTGCGGCGCCGGCCTGAACACCATCATCGTCGATCCGTACGG
>DASXOU010000381.1:0-4273 GCA_036494045.1 Polyangia bacterium
CGCTTCAAGTGCTTGCGATAGAAGCGCGCCAGCTCCTTCCACTCCTGCCGATCCTTGAGCAGCTCTTCCAGCGCCTCCGACGAGCGATCGAGCGTCGCGTCGTCGTCGAGCGCCGCGGTCAGGTGCGCCGCCGCCTCGCCCGCGCGCCCGAGCTCGTCGCGGCAGATGAGCCCCGCCGCGTGCCGGTACTTGGCGCGCACCGACGACACCTTCTCGAACTCGATCAGCCGCTCCAGCATCTCGAGCGCCTGCGGCCACGACTTCTCCTCGACGTAGGCGTCGAGGCACTTGTGCAACAGCTTGTGATCGTCGCTCTTGAGCTCGAGCCCCTCGCGCCAGGCCGAGACCGCCTCGTCGCGGTTGTCGAGCTTCTCCAGCCACACGTCGCCGATTTCCCCGTAGAGCCGCGCCTGCTCGTCGACGCTCGTCGATGTCACCAGGAGCGCCTTCTTGGCGTCGATGAGCGACTCGGGCTTGGCCTCGCCGAACTCCAGCGACGCGAGCAGCGACGGCCGATGCGCCGGATCGAGCTCGAGCGCCTTTTCGAAGCGCGCCTTGGCCTTGTCCTTTTCGCCGAGCTTGAGCTCCGCGTTGCCGAGCCCGTAGTGGAGCTCGACGCGCTCCGACGGCGGCAGATCCTCGACGTGGTGCTTGTAGACCAGCTCGAGCGCCGCCAGCGCTTCGGTCCATTCCTCGCGCTTTTCGTGCCACGCCGCGCGCCCGCGCTGCGCCTCCAGGTTGGTCTCGTCGAGCTCGGCGGCGCGCGCGTAGGCCTTGCCCACCTTCTCGTCGAGCCCGAGCGCCTGCGCCGCATGCGCCAGCCGCGTCAGCCGCTCGACCTGCAGCGCCGGCTCACTGTTTCGGCGGCTGTCGCCGCCAGCCCCGGCCTCCGGGCGGGGGCCCAGCTCCTTGCGCGTCAGCATCTCGAGGATGGGCACGAGATCCTGATAACGCTCGGCCTTCCACAAAAGCTCGGCGACGCGCTCGCCCGCTTCGACGTGCTCGGGATCGACCGCGAGCGCATCGAGATAGAGCTCGGTCGCCTTGCGCTTGTCGTCGAGCCCGTCGTAGATCTCGCCCGCTTCGACGAGGAGGCGCGTCCGCTCCAGCCGATTCGGCGTGTGCGGCACCGCCTCGACCAGCAGCTTGGCCGCCTTCAAAAAGTCGCCGTTCTTGCGATAGATCTCGACCAGCGCCGTCATCGACGGCACGTGCGTCGGATCGATCTCGAGCGCGCGCACGAAGCGCGTCTCCGCCGCCTTGGCGTCGCCCAGCTTCTCGGCGTAGATCTCGCCCGCGCGGTGGTGCATCTCGAGCCGCTGCGACTTGACCTCGGCCAGCTGCGCGCGCCGCTCGAGCACGTCGGCCGCCTTCTGCCACGCCTCGGTCTTCTCGTAGACGCGGGTCAGCGCCTCCATCGTATCGGCGTGATTCGCCAGATGCGTCTCGACCTCGAGATAGGCCTGGATCGCCTGGTCGTAATCCTTGAGCTCGTGCTCGTAGATCGCGGCCACTTGAAAATGGATCTCGCCCGCGTTCGGCGCCGGCACCAGCGCCGCGTGCCGCTTGCACGCCTCGATGAGCTCGTTCCACTTGCGCTCGGCGTAATAGAGCCGTTCGAGCGAGCGCAGCGCGTCTTCCGAGCGCGGATCGACGGCGAGCAGCTTCTCCAGGCACTCTTCGGCCTGCGCCGACGAGCCCGGGATCTCCTCCCACAAGGAAGCCATGCGCCGGTAGAGCGCTGCGCGCTCGCGATCGCTGCCGGCCGCTTCGGCCTGCCGCCCGAGCGTGCCGATGTACTGCGCCTCCTGCCCGTCGGCCGAGTAGAGCCGCTCGAGCGCGCGCAGGACCACGAGGTCCTTCGGATCGTCACTCGCGAGCGCCTCGTAGCGCGCGATCGCCTCCTTGCGATCGTCGAGCCGATCGGCGAACAGCGCCGCCGCCTCCGCCTTGAGCGCGCGCGCCTCTTCGCCGCTGGCGTGCTCGACGCGCTCGTCGAGCACCGCCGCCAGCGCGCGCCACTCGCCCGCGCGCCGAAGCAGGTTCTCCAGCGCCGCGCGCGCGTCGTGCAGCAGCGGATCCTTCTCGAGCGCTTTGCGATAGGCGGCCGCCGCCAACGCCGAATCGCCGACGTGGCCTTCGAGCACCTCGGCCTGCTCGACGAACCGCTCGGCCTCGCCGAGCGCCGCTGCCAGATCCGTCCAGCGCTCGAGCCGCTTGTACATCGCGATGCGCAGCTCACTGGCGTCGGCGAGCGCCGGCTCGAGCTTGAGCGCCTCGTCGAGGGCGGTGAGCGCGTACTCGGCCGAGTTGAGCTTCTCGCCGTAGAGCTTGGCCAGCCGCAGCCACGCCTGCGCGCGCTCGGCGTCGGGCAAGGTCGGCATCACCTCGGCCAATTCGGCGAGCAGCTCGCTCCACAGCCCCGTCGCCTGCGCCAGCCGCTCCAGCTCGGTCCACCCGCCGTCCTTGACTGGGAGCGGATGCTCCTTATAGGCGGCGACGAGCGCGGTGAACGCCTTCGACAGATCGCCGACCTCATGCTCGAAGATGCGCGCGACCTCGAGCAGCATCTCCGCGCGCCGCTCGACCGCCGGCTCGACGCCGACGCGCCCGAGCATGAGCTCGATCAGGTTGTCCCAATCGCTCGTCTCGCGCAGCTTCTTGCCCAGCGCATCGAGCTTGTCGAGCGCGTCGGTGCGCGTCGGCTCTTCGCCGAGCAGCGCCAGCCAGCCTTCGAAGTCGTCGTCGTCGGGCAGCGCCGGCGCGATCTCGTCGCCCACGGCCTCCTTGAGCTGTCGCGCCAACTCCGCGACGTTCTCGGCCGACAAGACGCGGATGCGATAGGCCGCGTACAGCTCTTCCTTCTCGACGGCGCCGACGCCCGGCATGACCGCGAAGTGCTCGACCTCGCCCGAGAGCGCGCCGGCGAGCACGCGCTCGAGCAGGATCGCCAGATCGGGATCGCGCCCGTCGAAGCCGACGAACAGAAAGCTGCGCGAGCGATAGAGATCGTGCGCCATCGAACGATAGCCGCCGTCGGCCAACGCCGATTGCAGATCCTCCGCCGACCAGACGATCGAATCGGCGCGCGACGGATCGCCGAGCGCCTTGAACACGAAGCGCAGCTTGCCGTCGTTCTTGAGCGCCTCCGAGTCGCGCGGCGTGTAGATGCGCGGCACCACGCCGTCCTTGGTGAACGCGCGCTCGAACGCATCGTCGTATGCCGTCGTCACGATGGCGCGAAACGGCAATTCACCGAGGAGCCGGATGGTCTCCGGCAGTTCGGCGAACGGTGCCGCCGCCTTCTTCAGCTCGTCGGCGAATCGATCGCCGAGCCGCCGTCGCACGAACCCCGCCGCCGCCAGCGGACGCGACTCGAGCACCTGGCGCGCGCCGTCGGCGTCGCCCTCGGGCAGCTCGGCCAGGAGCTTGCCGACGAGCGTGCGAAAGCTGCGCTCACCCTCGGCAGCCGTGAGCCGTGAGCCGGCGCACAACACGCAGCGTCCGGTCCGCAACCGATCGACGAGATCCGAAATTTCCGTCGAAGCCGGAGGCATCGTCGCCAGATCTATCGGCATCTGCGCCTCCACCGGTTGCTCGGTCGCGCCCCCATCCACGAAACCGCCGTTCGCCATGTGCACACTCCCGTCCGCAGGACGAGAAATGCCCGTATCACAGATGTAACCTCGGTTTCAATTGTTACTAAGCGCTACTAGCGCAATTAATCCGTCTCCCCCATGTCCGCGGTGGGGAGGTTGCCGCCAAAGAGGTCGATCTCACCGACGGTGCACGAGGCGGAAGTGTGGATGGTGGCGGTGTTGGCCCCGAGGACGGTGACGCCGCCGAAGGCCTTGACGATCAGCTGCACGACCTTGTCGGCGGGATAGCCGCTCGGGAAGGTCATGATGAGCGTGGCGCGGTCGACGCCGGGCGCCATCGGGTTCGGCGTATGCGGAAAGCTCGACGGTGAGACGGTAACGTTGGGCGTGGTCGATGTGACCACGATGGTGTCGGCCAGCGGCGCGGTCTGGTAGAGGTTGACGTCGAGGACCAGGGTGCCGGCGGTGCAATTGGGCTTCGACGAGCAGGCCACGACGGTGACGGCGAGCGCAACGACGAGGAGGGCGGCGGCCGCGAGCAGTTTCCAGCGCATGCGATTCCTATAGCACGTTGACCGTGCGTCACGCGGCGGCTAAAACCGGTGCGTGCTCGCCGCCGTCCGCGACATCTACCGGCAGTCGAAGAAGAAGCGCGACAACTTCTGGACGGAGTG
>DASXOU010000382.1:0-9484 GCA_036494045.1 Polyangia bacterium
AGGTTGGCAACGTCGCACACGAAGCGCGCGAGCTCGGTCAATTCGGCGAGCGCGCCCGACGGCAGGCAGCGCAGCCCGAGCTTGAGCTCGAGATCGGGGATGACCGCGCACAAGTTGGCGTTGCCGCAGCGCTCGCCCCAGCCGTTGATCGTGCCTTGCACGTGGCGCGCGCCGGCGCGCACCGCGGCGAGCGTGTTGGCCACGCCGCAGCCGGCGTCGTCGTGGGCGTGAATGCCGAGACGCGTCTCGGGCAACGCCGCGCGCACGACGCTCACGGCGTCGGCGATCTGCCACGGCAACGATCCGCCGTTGGTGTCGCACAAGACGATGGTCTCGGCGCCGCCGCGCGCCGCCGCCTCCAGTGTCGCGAGCGCGTAGGCCGCGTCGCTGCGCCAGCCGTCGAAGAAGTGCTCGGCGTCGTAGATGACCCGCTTGCCTTGCCCGCGCAGAAACGCGACGGTCTCTTCGATCATCGCCAGGTTCTCGTCGCGCGACACGCGCAAGACGCGGTCGACGTGCAGCGTCCA
Organism: Polyangia bacterium; assembly: GCA_036494045.1. Taxonomy (GTDB): domain Bacteria; phylum Myxococcota_A; class Polyangia; order Palsa-1104; family Palsa-1104; genus JAQBQH01. Next base: position 528 of record DASXOU010000382.1, read on the forward strand.
GCTCTTGCCGAAGATGGCGACGACGCGCGTGCCGGCGTCGACGAGCGCGCGGATCGACGCGTCGTCGTCGGCGCGCATGCCGGCGCGGCGCGTGGCGCCGAAGGCGACGATCTCGGCGTGCCGCCAGGTGCGCTCGCGCGCGCGCGCGAAGAACTCCGCGTCCTTCGGGTTCGAGCCGGGCCAGCCGCCTTCGATGAAGGCGACGCCGAGCGCGTCGAGCCGCTCGGCGATGCGCACCTTGTCGGCGGCCGACAGCGACACGCCTTCGCGCTGCGTGCCGTCGCGCAGCGTGGTGTCGAAGATCTCGACGGCATCGACACCATCGACAGCGTCAGCCATGGCGCGCCTCCCAAACGGCGATCGCGGTTTCGTGACGACGCAGATATTCGAGCTCGTCGATCCCTTGCGTCAGGCACCGCCGCGCGAACGCGTCGAGCGGAAACGGCACTTCTTCGCCGTCGGGCATGACGACGACGGCGCGCGCAACGTCGACGAGCAGCTCGACGTGCGCGTGCTCGACGAGGAAGCGATGCACGTCGGCGGGCACGGCCACGGGCACCAGGCCATTCTTGAGCGCGTTGGCGCGAAAGATGTCGGCGAACGAGCGCGCGACGATGGCCTGGAAGCCGAAATCGGCGAGCGCCCACACCGCGTGCTCGCGCGACGAGCCGCAGCCGAAGTTGCTGCCGGCGAGCAGGATGCGCCCGTCGCCGGCGGCGTCGAAGCGCGCCCCGCGCCAATCGGCGAACAATTGCGCGCCGAGGCCGGCGCGGCCGATCGTCTTCAAGAAGCGCGCGGGAATGATCTGATCGGTGTCGACGTCGTCGACGAGCAGATGATTGCAGCGCGAGCGGATGAGCTCGACCTTCTTCATAGCAGCACTCTCGGATCGGTGACGCGGCCGGTGACGGCGGCGGCGGCGGCGGTGAGCGGCGACGCCAGGAACGTGCGCCCGCCGCGCCCCTGCCGCCCTTCGAAGTTGCGGTTCGACGTCGAGACCGCGTACTGCCCGGGCGCGAGCTCGTCGCCGTTCATGGCGATGCACATCGAGCAGCCGGGCTCGCGCCACTCGGCGCCGGCGTCGAGGAAGATGCGGTCGAGCCCTTCGGCTTCCGCTTGCCGCTTGACCGCGTGCGAGCCGGGAACGACGAGCGTGCGCACGCCGGCGGCGACGTGGCGGCCGTCGAAGATGCGCGCCGCCTGCCGCAGATCGGCGATGCGCCCGTTGGTGCACGAGCCGACGAACACGACGTCGATGGGCCGCCCGACGAGCGGCTTGCCCGGCTCGAGATCCATGTAGCGCAGCGCCTTGGCTTCGGCGGCGGCGCCGGCGTCGGGCACCGGCGCGGTGATGGGAATGCCCTGCCCGGGATTGGTGCCCCACGTGATCATCGGCTGCAGCTCGGCCGCGCTCAGCGTCACCGACGCGTCGTGACGCGCGCCCGGATCGCCGGCGAGCAGGCGCCATTGGCGCACGGAGGCGTCCCAATCGGCGAGGCGCGGCGCGAACTCGCGGCGCTCGAGATAGTGGAACGTGACGTCGTCGGGCGCGATCAGCCCGGCGCGCGCGCCCGCTTCGATCGACATGTTGCAGACGGTCATGCGCGCTTCCATGTCGAGCCCGCGAATGGCGGTGCCGGTGTACTCGATGACGGCGCCGGTGCCGCCGGCGACGCCGATGCGTGCGATGACTGCGAGGATCAAGTCTTTGGCGGTCACGCCGCGCGGCAGCGTTCCGTCGACGCGGACCTCGAGTGTCGACGGGCGCCGCTGCAACAGGCACTGCGTCGCCAAGACGTGCTCGACCTCCGAGGAGCCGATGCCGAAGGCGAGCGCGCCGAACGCGCCGTGCGTGGCGGTGTGGCTGTCGCCGCAGACGACGGTCATGCCCGGCTGCGTGAGCCCGAGCTCGGGGCCCATCACGTGCACGATGCCGCGCCGCTCGCTGCCGAGGCCGTAGCACTGCACGCCGAAGTCGGCGCAGTTTTTCGCGAGCGTGTCGAGCTGCGCGCGCGCCTGATCGTCGAGCACCTTGAGCCCGCGGGTCGTCGGCGTCGAATGATCCATGGTCGCCACGGTCTTCTCGGGGCGGCGCACGCCGAGCCCGCGCGCGCGCAAGCCGGCGAACGCTTGCGGCGAGGTCACTTCGTGCACGAGGTGCAGGTCGACGTACAAGATCGCCGGGCACTCCGGCTCTTCGGCGACCACGTGCGCGTCCCAGATCTTGTCGAATAGCGTGCGCGGTCGTGTCGTGGCGCTCATTTTGCTGCTGCCTCCTCGACGGTGACGGCGGCTGCGCGGAAGGCGCCCGTCGCCGCCAACATGCGATTGATCGCGCCGAGGTACGCCTTGACGCTGGCGACGACGATGTCGGTGTCGGCGCCGTGCCCGCGCCACGAGGGCGCTTCGTCCGACTCGCGCTGCGGATTGAGCGCGCGCGGCGGCGCCGTCGCCGACGAGATGCGCACGCTGACCTCGGCGAGCGCGTCGATGCCTTCGGTCACCGAGCGCACACTGTAGTCGACGAGCGTCGCCGGCCGCCGCACCAGCTCGCCGATCGCGCGATAGGCCGCGTCGACCGGCCCGGTGCCGACCGACGCGGCGACGCGAGTGGCGCCGTCGGGCCCGCGCAGCCGCACCGACGCGGTCGCGAGCGAGAGCGTGCCACAGCCGACCTGCAGATCTTCGAGGCGCCACGGATCGTCGCGTTCTGGAAAATCGGCGCCGACGAGCGCCTCGAGCTCGGCGTCGGTCACGACCTTGCGCCGCTCGGCGGTGCGCTTGAAGCGCGCGAACGCGTCGTCGAGCTGCGCGTCGTCGAGCGCGTAGCCGAGCTCGCCGAGCCGCGCGGCAAACGCGTGCCGCCCCGAGTGCTTGCCGAGCACCAGCTGCGTCCCGCCGGCGCCGACGGTCTCGGGCTGCATGATCTCGTAGGTCGCCGCGTGCTTGAGCATGCCGTCCTGATGGATCCCCGATTCGTGCGCGAACGCGTTGGCGCCGACGATGGGCTTGTTCGGCGGCACCGGAAATCCCGTCACCGTCGCCACCAGGCGCGACGTGCGCACGAGCTGCGATGGATCGATTCCGGTGCGCAGCTTGTGCAGCCACAAGCGCGTGTGCAGCGCCATTACCACTTCCTCGAGCGCACAGTTGCCGGCGCGCTCGCCGATGCCGTTGATCGTGACCTCGGCCTGCCGCGCGCCGGCGCGCAATCCGGCGAGCGTGTTCGCCGTCGCCAGCCCGAGATCGTCGTGGCAATGCACGCTCAACGTCACGCCCTCGAGGTTGGGCACGTGCGCGACGATGCCGGCGATGAGCGCGCCGAACTCGTCGGGCACCGTGTAGCCGACGGTGTCGGGGATGTTCACCGTCGATGCGCCGGCCGCGACCGCGGTCTCGACCACGCGCCACAGGAACTCGGGCTCGCTACGCCCCGCGTCCTCCGCCGAGAACTCGACGTCGTCGCACAAGTTGCGCGCGTGCCGCACCGTCTCGCGCACGCGCGCGAGCACGTCGCCGCGGGTCATGCGCAGCTTGTGCTTCATGTGCAGCTCGCTGGTGGCGATGAAGGTGTGGATGCGCGGCCTCAGCGCCGGCGACACCGCCTGCCACGCCAGCTCGATGTCGTGCGCCGAGGCGCGCGCCAGCCCGCACACGATCGGCGCCCGCTCACTACGCCCGACCTCGACGGCGATCGCGCGCACCGCCGCCAGATCGTCGGGCGACGCCGCCGGAAATCCCGCTTCGATGACGTCGACGCCGAGCCGCGACAGCGCGCGCGCGATCTCCAGCTTCTCCGACGCGGTCATGGTCGCGCCCGGCGATTGCTCGCCGTCGCGCAGCGTGGTGTCGAAGATGCGTACGTAATCGGTGCCCGGGTCGTTGGTGGCAGACTCCATGATTAGTCTCCCGGCGTCAGCGTCACCGCGTCGAGAAACGGCATCATCTTGCGCAAGCGCCGGCCGACGACCTCGATGGTCTGCTCGCGCTCGGCGTTGCGCGTGGCATCGAAGGTCTTGCGCCCGCCGGCGTGCTCGGCCATCCACTTCTTGGCGAACTCGCCCGATTGAATCTCGCCGAGGAGCTTCTGCATCTCGCCGCGCACGCTCTTGTCGACGACGCGCGGCCCGGCCACGTAATCGCCCCACTCGGCGGTGTCCGAGACCGAGTGGCGCATGTAGTTGAGCCCGCCGCGATACATGAGATCGACGATCAGCTTGAGCTCGTGCATGCACTCGAAGTAGGCGACCTCGGGCTGATAGCCGGCGCCGACCAGCGTCTCGAAGCCGGCCTTGACCAGCGCCGACAATCCGCCGCACAAGACCGCCTGCTCGCCGAAGAGATCGGTCTCGGTCTCCTCGGCGAACGTCGTCTGCAGCGCGCCCGCACGCGTCGCGCCGATCCCTTTGGCGTACGAGAGCGCGAACGCCTGCGCGTGTCCGCTCGCGTCTTGCTGCACGGCGACGAGGGCCGGCACGCCTTCGCCGGCGGCGAAGGTCTCGCGCACCCGATGGCCCGGGCCCTTGGGCGCCACCAGCACGACGTCGACGTCGGCGGGCGGCACGATCGCGCCGAAGCGGATGTTGAACCCGTGCGCGAACACGATCGTCTGCCCGGCGCGCAGCTTGGGCGCGATCGCCTCGGCCCACAACGTCGGCTGCGCGGTGTCGGGCGCGAGGATGACGACGACGTCGGCCCACGCCGCTGCCGCGTCCGGCGTCTCGACAGTGAACCCGGCCTTCTCGGCGACCGCGCGCCGCCGCGATCCCGGCAAGAGCGCGACGCGTACGTCGACGCCCGAGTCGCGCAGGTTGAGCGCGTGCGCGTGTCCTTGCGAGCCGTACCCGACGACGGCGACTTTCTTGCCCGTGACGAGGCTCAGGTCCGCGTCGGTGTCGTAGAAGATTTGTGCCATGGACTGGTCTCCTGTTCGCTGAGCGTGATGTCGGTGACCGACACGACGTCGTAGAGCTTGTGGATGTTGGCGATGAGCCGATTCGCTTCGTCGTCGCTGGCGCGCACTTCGACGAGCATGCGCGAGATGCCCGCGCGCTCGGTGCGCGCGACGTGCAGCGCCTCGATGTTGAACGCGCGCCGCCGGAACAGCGACGCCACGCGATCGAGCACGCCCGGGCGATCGGCGACGTACAAGACGAAGGTCCGCAGCATCACGCCACCTTCGCTTCGGGTCGGCGGATCATCGTTCCGATGTCTCCGCCCGACGGCACCATCGGATACACGTTCTCCTCGGCGGCGACGCGGAAGTCGACCACGACGGTGCCCGAGCGCGTGCGCGCGTCCTCGATCGTGCCGCGCACGCCGCAGCGCGCGTCGCAGCGCAGCCCGCACAGCCCGTGCGCCTCGGCGAGCTTCACGAAATCGGGGCTCTGCATCGGCGTCGCGGCATAGCGGCGGTCGTAGAACAGCTCCTGCCACTGCCGCACCATTCCGAGATACCCGTTGTTGATGACGGCGATGTTGATCTTCAGCCCCTCCTGCGCGCACGTCGACAGCTCGCACGCGGTCATCTGAAAGCCGCCGTCGCCGACGACGACCCAGATCTCCTCGTCGCGCCTGGCGAAGCGCGCGCCGATCGCCGCCGGCAGCGCGAAGCCCATCGTCCCGAGCCCGCCCGAGGTCACGAGCGAGCGCGGCCGCTCGTGCTTGTAATATTGCGCCTCCCACATCTGGTGCTGCCCGACGTCGGTGACCACGAGCGCGCGCCCGTCGGTGACGCGCCACAGCTCGTCGATCACGTGGGCCGCGTGCAGCCGCCCGTCGTCTTCGCGCTGCAAGATGTCGCGCTGCGCCGCGCCCGCGCGCAGCGCCGCGATCTCGGCGCGCCACGGCGCATGCGTACGCGCGCGCGCGCCTTCGACCAGCCGCGCGGCGACGACGCGCAAGTCGGCGACGATCGCCAGATCGCAGCGCACGGTCTTGCCGATCTCGGCGCGATCGATCTCGACGTGGATCTTCTTCGCGCGCGTCGCGAACTTCTTCGGATCGCCGGTGACGCGATCGTCGAAGCGCATGCCGAGCGCGACGATCAAGTCCGCTTGCTGGATCGCGTGATTGACCCACGCCTCGCCGTGCATGCCCATCATCCCGAGCGCGAGCGGATGCGTCGCCGGAAAGGCGCCCAGCCCGAGCAGCGTCGCCGCGACGGGGATGTCGGCCTTCTCCGCGAGCGCGCGCACCGCCGCCGCCGCGCCCGACTGGATCACGCCCTGCCCGACGAGCAGCAGCGGCTTCTCCGCGGCATTGATCATCGCCGCGGCGCGCTCCAGCTCCTGCGCGACCGCCTCCGAGATCTGCGCGCGCGCGTCGCTGAGCACGGCATGCTCGAATTCACACGCCGCCTGCTGCGCGTCCTTGGTGATGTCGACGAGCACCGGCCCCGGCCGCCCGCTGCGCGCGATCGCGAACGCCTGCCGCAAGGTCGGCGCGATCTCCTCGACACGTGTAACCAAAAAGTTGTGCTTCGTAATCGGCAGCGTCACGCCGGTGATGTCGGTCTCCTGAAACGCGTCCGACCCCAGCAGCTTCGACGGCACCTGCCCCGTGATGCACACGACCGGCGACGAATCGAGCATCGCCGTCGCGATCCCCGTCACCAGATTCGTCGCCCCGGGCCCGCTCGTCGCCAGCGCCACGCCGACTCTTCCCGACGCGCGCGCATACCCGTCGGCCATGTGCGCCGCGCCCTGCTCGTGCCGCACGAGCACGTGATGGATGCGATAGTCGAGCATCGCGTCATAAACAGGCATGATCGCGCCGCCCGGATAGCCGAACACGACCTCGACCCCCTCGGCCGTCAGCACTTCCCACACGATCTGCGCGCCGCTGCGTTTCATCAGTCGTGCATCCGCCGGCAATGCTCCACGTCGCACCCCGCCAACGGCCGTTCGTCCTCCTCGCGCCGCAGCTCCTCCTCGTCCGCAAACGTCTGTTCATTGCCTGTCGCCTGTTGCCTGTCGCCTGTCGCCTGTTGCTTTTGCTTGTCCATCATTCACCTCCTCGTCGTCACTGCGCCTTCCGACGCCGAGCTCACCGTCGCCAGATATTTCCCGAGCACGCCCCGCGGCCGCGCCCGCGTGTGGTACGCGTCGCGCCGCGCCGACAGGTCCGCCTCCACGTCGAGCCGCCGCGCCGCCACGTCGAGCGTCACGCGATCGCCGTCGCGCACGCGCGCGATCGGCCCGCCCAGCGCCGCTTCCGGCGCGACGTGCCCGACCATGAGCCCGTGCGTCGCGCCCGAGAACCTGCCGTCGGTCACGAGCGCGACGTCGTCGCCGAGACCGCGCCCGACCAGCGCCGCCGTCACCGCCAGCATCTCGCGCATGCCCGGCCCACCGACCGGCCCTTCGCCGCGGATGACCACGACGTCGCCCTTTTGGATGCGACCTTCCTGCACCGCCGCGAACGCCGCCTCCTCGCGGTCGAACACGCGCGCCGGTCCGCTGAACGATTGCCGCCCGTGCCCGGCGAGCTTGACCACACAGCCGTCGGGCGCGAGCGATCCGCGCAGAATCGCGAACCCGCCGCGATCTTTGAGCGCGCGCGCGAGCGGCCGCACCACTTCGGGCACGACCGTCGCCGCGGCGCGCGGCGTTCCCGCGATCTCCTCGGCGAGCGTGCAGCCCGACACCGTCGGCACGTCGCGCGCGAGCTGGCCCTCGAGCAATTCGCGCGTCAGCCGCGCCGCGCCGCCGGTGCGCCACATGTCGACGGCGGTGTATTGCCCGCCCGGCTTCAGATCGGCGAGCACCGGCGTCGCCGCCGCGATCTCGTCGATGTCGTCGAGCGTCAACGGCACCTCCGCCTCGCGCGCGATCGCGAGCAGGTGCAACACCGCGTTCGTCGATCCGCCCGACGAAGCCGCCGCCGCGACCGCGTTGGCCAAGGAAGCACGCGTGATGAAGCTGCGCGCGCCGACGTTGCGCGCGATCAACGCGACCACCTGCTCGCCGGCGCGCCGCGCCACCGCGTGCTTCTCCTCCGCCGTCGCCGGCACGTCGTTGGCGCCGAACGGCGACAGCCCCATCAGCGTCATCGCCAGCGCCATGGTGTTTGCCGTGAACTGTCCGCCGCACGCGCCCGCGCCGGGACAGGCGGCGCGCTCGAGCTCGCACAGATCCTTCTCGTCGAGCTTGCCGGCCGCGCAGGCGCCGACCGCCTCGAACACGTCCTGGATGGTGACGTCGCGCCCTTGCCAGCGCCCGGGCGCGATCGGCCCGCCGTACAAGAGCAGCGACGGCAGATCGAGCCGCGCCAGCGCCATCGCCGCGCCCGGGATGGTCTTGTCGCAGCCGGTGAGCGCGACCACGCCGTCGACGAGATGGCCGAGGGCCGCCAGCTCCATCGAATCGGCGATCACCTCGCGCGACACCAGCGACGCCTCCATGCCGTCGGTGCCCATGGCGATGCCGTCCGAGACGGCGATGGTGTTGAACTGCACCGGCGTGGCGCCGGCCGCGCGCACGCCCGCGCACACGTCCTCGGCGAGCGCGCGCAGGTGCAGGTTGCACGGCATCACGTCGGTCCACGTCGAGATGACGGCGACGAGCGGCTTGTCGAGCGCGGCGTCGTCGAGCCCGGTGGCGCGGAGCATCGCGCGCGCCGGCGCCCTCGACAGTCCCTTTTTCAACGCATCGCTACGCAACAGCAACCTCCCGTTCACGAAAACCAAAAAAAAAGCCCCCGCTCGGTTTCACCAGGGCGGGGGCTGAATCAGGTTTCCGAAGACGATTAAGTCGGCGGCCCGCACCTGGCGACGATGTCGCCAATAAGTACGAGCCCAATAATCCGAAGCAGCGCCGTCGCGTCAGCGACGGGAAGCGAGAAGTTCACGCTCGAAGCTGCCTCGTTCACGGGGCTAATCTTAGCCGGATTACGCACGGCGTCAAGAGCGTCGATCCGCATTTCGTACGAATTTACTTGTTTGAAATAAATGCGGT
>DASXOU010000383.1:0-2466 GCA_036494045.1 Polyangia bacterium
GTGACGGTCCAGCCGAGCCACGTCAGCGGCATGTAGCGCGGGTTGTAGCCGAGCTCGCCGAACATCCAGCGCCAGTCGAACGCGCGAATGTGCGGGTTGTCGAAGATGGCGACGCCGTCGTCCCACGCGAGCAGGCCGCAGCCGAGCGCCGGAATGAACACGGCGAAGGTGATCGCCGCGACGGCAACGAGCGCGAGGCGATCGGCGCGGCTCACCGCGCTACGCTACCACCCTCTTGCTTGAGCTTGGCGCGCTCCTCGGGATGCTCGTCGAGCCACGCCTGCCGCGACTCGCGCGTGATCTCGACGACCACGTCCTCGTCGGCGAGCTTGGACTGACAGCCGAGGCGCGAGGTCGGCCGCACGTCGAACGCCTTGTCGAGGATGTCCTCCTCGTTTTCCTGCTGCTCCGACAGCGAGTCGAGCCCCTGGCGCACGTACACGTGACAGGTCGAGCACGCGCACACGCCGCCGCAGGCGAAGCCGACCTGCGCGTGCGCCTTCTTCGCCGCCTGCAAGATGGTCGTGCCCGGCTCGACGTCGATCGAGTTGCCGTCGGGCAGAAAGGTCACCTTCGGCATCAGCGGCCTCCTTCGTGCTCGGCGGTGCCCTTGGCGTGCTCGACCTTCTGCTCGATCTCGCCCACCTGATGCCCGCCGATGGCGCGCGCGATGCCTTCGTTCATCCGCTTCTCGGCGAACGGCTTGGTCTGGAAGTCGAGCTCGACGGTGCGCTTGCGGATGAGCGCGTGGTCGTCGCCGCGCACCGCGTCCTCGAGCCGCCCGATGCCGCGATCGATCTCGTCGCGGTCATCGGCGGCGAGCAGGCGCCCGTCGACGGCGAGCGCCTGCTTGAGCGCGGCCACGATGCGATCGGCCTCGACGCGCGCCTCGGCGAGCTGCCGCGCCTTGAGATCCTCCTCGGCGTACTCGTACGAGTCGTACAGCATCTTCTCGATCTGCTCCTCCGACAGCCCGTACGACGGCTTGACCTGCACCGACGCTTCCTTGCCCGTCGTCAGCTCCTTGGCCATCACCTGCAGGATGCCGTCGGCGTCGACGAGAAACGTGACCTCGAGCCGCGCCATGCCCGCGGCCATCGGCGGGATGCCCTTGAGCTGGAACTTCGCCAGCGAGCGACACTGCTCGACCGTCTCGCGCTCGCCCTGCACGACGTGCAGGTCGAAGCCGGTCTGGTTCTCCGCGTAGGTCGTGAACGTCTGCTTGGCGCCGGTCGGAATCGTCGAGTTGCGCGGGATGATCTTCTCGACCACGCCGCCCATGAGCTCGAGCCCGAGCGACAATGGAATCACGTCGAGCAAGAGAACGTCTTCGCGCGGACCGGCGCCTGCCAGCAGATCCGCCTGCACCGCGGCGCCGAGCGCGACCACCTGATCCGGATCGATGTCGCCGAGCGGCTCGCGCCCGAACAATTTTTCGACGAACGCGCGCACCGCCGGCACGCGCGTCGCGCCACCGACGAGGATCACGCCGTCGAGCTGCGCGCCGTCGCCCGGCGTGAGCCCCGCGTCCTTGAGTGCGCGCTTACAGGCCGCCGCCGTCCGCGCGACGATCGGCGCGATCGCCGCCTCGAATTGCGCGCGCGACACGCCGCCGGCCGCGTCCTTCGTCGTCAGCTCGTGCTTCAGCGCGCGCGCCTCGTCGAGGAGCGCTCGCCGCGCCGAAGCGTCGAGCCGCGCTTCGTCGATGCCGCGCTTCTCCGCCAGCAGCTCGGCAAGCGCGCGATCGAAGTCGTCGCCGCCGAGCGCCGTGTCGCCGCCGGTCGACTTGACGTCGAACACGCCGCCGGTCAGCTTCAGGATCGAAATGTCGAACGTCCCGCCGCCGAGATCGTAGACGGCGAACATCCCCTCCGACTTCTTGTCGAGGCCATACGCCAGCGCCGCCGCCGTCGGCTCGTTCAACAGGCGCAGCACCTCGAGCCCGGCGATGCGCCCCGCGTCCTTGGTCGCCTGCCGCTGCGCATCGTCGAAGTACGCCGGCACCGTGATCACCGCTCCGTCGAGCGGGCCACCCAGCGCCGCTTCGGCGCGCACCTTCAACGCGCGCAAGATCTCCGCCGACACTTCCATCGGCGTGACCTCGCGCGGCCCCGCGACCTTGAAGCGCACGACCGGACCATCGATCGACGCGAACTCGTACGGCGTAAAGCGGCGCGTCGTCTCCGCGTCCTTCGGCCCGCGCCCCATGAACCGCTTGACCGACACGATCGTGTCACGCGGAAACTTCGCCGCGTCGCGCAGCGCCTCGTACCCGACGATGGGCGCCCCGCCTGCGCGATAGCGCACCGCCGACGGCAAGAGCATCCGCCCTTCGGGGTCGCCGATGCACGCCGGATTGGCCGCGCGCACCGACGCCACCAGCGAGTTGGTCGTCCCGAGGTCGATCCCGACCGCGCGCCCGGCACACGCTTCTTTCGCCTTCGATTCCCCCGGCTCGGCGATGTC
>DASXOU010000384.1:0-8691 GCA_036494045.1 Polyangia bacterium
GCTCTTGAAGGCGCTCAAGGAGCTCGACTTCGATCATCAGATGGGCAAGGTGTCGGACAAGGACTTCGCCGACATCAGCGCGACCTATCGCGGGCGCGCCATCCGCGTGATGCGCCAGCTCGATGACGCCGGGCGCGACTACGAGACGATGATCGCGGCCGACGTCGCGAAGCGTATCGGCGCCGCCGAGTCGACCGCCGCCAGCGCACCGTCGACGGCCGTCGCGCCGACGGACAAGTGCGCCAAATGCGGCACGCGCAACGACAGCGACGCGGAGTTCTGCAAGAAGTGCGGCGGCAAGCTCGTCAGGGAGGCCTCGTGAAGCGCGCGCTCGTAGCCATGCTGCTGTTGTCGTCGGCGGTGGCGATGGCGCAGCCGATGATGATCGACCCGTCGAAGATGTCGGGCATTCCGCGGCCGGATCCGCAGGTGCCGCCGGGGACGATCACGGTGCGCCTGATTCGCGGCGAGCTGTCGAACCGCATGACCGGCGTCCAGGTCGGGCTCGTCGGCAGCGACGGCAAAGCGATCCAGCAGAAGACCGACGATCAGGGACGCGCGACCTTCTCGGGGTTGAGCGCGCCGGGGCCGTATCAGGCCAAGGCCACCGACGGCGTCGAGGAATTGGCGTCGCAGCCGATCGAGCTGCAGAACGACATGGGCTCGCGCGTGATGCTCGTGTTTCAACCGAAGGGCGGCGCCGCCGACGGCATCGCGCGACCCGACAAGTCGATCCCGGCGGGCACCATCATCGTGCGCGCGGCGGGCGAGGGCGGCGAAGGGCTCAAGGGCGCCGACGTCGTCCTCGGCCATGCGCGTCGCGGCGAGCGCAAGACCGAGGAGCTCAAGGCCAAGACCGACGACCAGGGCGAGGCGACCTTCCGCGGGCTCGACGCCAAGCCGGAGTCGGGCTACGTCGCCGAGATCATCCGCGACGGGCAGCACTTCGGCTCCAAGCCGTTCGGGCTCAAGGAGAACATGGGCTCGCGCGTCACCGTCGACGTGCGGCCGGTGTCGCGCGACGTCTCGGGGATGCGCATCGGGCAGGACTCGCACTTCATCCTCGAAGTGTCGGACGACGTCGTGCAGGTCGCGGAAGTGTGGCGGCTGCAGAATCCGACGGCGATGGCGATCGATCCCGGGCCCAACGGGCTGCATCTGCCGCTGCCGGATCACGCGCTCTCGGCGCAGGGCGGGCCGCGCAATCCGCCCAACGTCACGGTCGCGGGGCACGAGGTGATCGTGCGCGGGCCGATCGTGCCCGGCGACACCGAGGTGCAGGCGGTGTTCGCGATGGCCTACGACGGCGGCACGCTCGCGCTCGTGCAGAAGACGCCGCTGCCGTTCGACGGCGTGGCGCTGGTGACCGAGAAGATCGACGGCATGAACGTCGAGGGCAACAACCTCTCGGCCGAGGAGCGCGAGCTGCAGGGGCGCAAGCTCGTGCTCTATCGCGGGCCGGGCACGGCGGCGGGCGACACCATCACGCTCAAGGTGACGGGGCTGCCGCACAATGATCCGACCTGGCGCTATCTGGCGTCGGCGATCGCGGTGCTGCTGCTGGTCGGCTTCGGCGTGTCCGCGGCGCGCGGCGGCGGCGGCGGCGCCACGCGCGAGCGGCTCGAGCAGCAGCGCGAGCACCTGCTCGGCGAATTGGCTGCGCTCGAGAAGACCGACCCCAACGACAAGCGCGAGCGCAAGAAGCAGGAGCTGACGGCGCGGCTGGTGCGCCTCTATCGCGAGCTCGACGAGCTCAAATGAGCGGGCGCGCGTGAGCTTCGATGTCGTCGACGCGCGCGGGCTGACCAAGGTCTACGGGCGGCAGCGCGCGCTCGCCGGCGTCGACCTCACGCTGCGCGCCGGCGAGACCACGGCGCTGCTCGGGCCCAACGGCGCCGGCAAGTCGACGCTGGTCGGCATCCTGGCGACGCTGGTGTCACCGACGGCGGGCAGCGTCACTTACGGCGGCAACGAGCCGGGCGAGGACGCGTTGCGCGGCGCCATCGGCGTGATCGCGCACGAGTCGCATTGTTACGGCGATCTGTCGGGGCACGAGAACCTCGTCTTCTTCGCGCGGCTCTACGGCGTGGCCGACGCGCGCGCCGTCGCCGACGCGCTGCTCGCACGCGTGGGGCTGAGCGACGCGGCGTCGCGGCCGGCGCGCACCTACTCGCGCGGCATGTTGCAGCGGCTGTCGGTCGCGCGCGCGCTCGTGCACAAGCCGCGCCTGCTGCTCGCCGACGAGCCGTTCACCGGCCTCGACCGCGCCGGCGTGGCGCTTCTGGCCGAGCTCCTCGCCGAGGAACGCGCGCGCGGCTGCATCATGGTCGTGGTCACGCACGACTTCGACGCGGTGGCGCCGCTCGTCGATCGTGTCGTCGTCCTGGCGCGCGGGCGCATCGCGCACGACGCCGCCGCGCCCACGCCGCGCTCGACGGCGGCGCTGGCCGACGTGTATCGCGCGGCGACGGCGGTACAATCGTGACCATGCGCGCGATCGGCCTGCTCCTGTGGAAGGACGTGGTGGTCGAGGTGCGCGCGCGCGAGTTGGTCTACGCGACGGTCTTCTTCGCCGCCGTGGTCGTGCTCGTCTTCTGCTTCGCGTTCCTCGGCGGGCCGCGCCCGACGGTCGACGTCATCGCCGGCGTCTTGTGGGTGACGATCGCGCTCGCCGGCACCGTCGGCATCTCGCGCGCGTTCGAGCGCGAGCGCGAGGGCGACACGATGCGCGCGCTTCTGTTGGCGCCGGTGCCGCGCACGGCGTTGTACCTGTCGAAGCTGACGGCGATCTCGCTGCTCATGATGATCGTCGAGTCGGTCGCGCTCCTCATGATCGCGCTGCTCTTCGGCGTCAACCTCGGCGGGGTGGTCGCGCCGCTCTGCGCCTTCCTCTTGCTCGGCACCATCGGCTTCGCCGCCGTCGCCGCGCTCTTCGGCGCCTCGCTCGGCCGCGCGCGCTCGCGCGACGTGCTCCTGCCGCTGCTCGTCTATCCCGTGGTGGTGCCGGTGCTGATCGCCGGCACGCGCGGCACCGTCGCGCTCCTCGTCGGCGCCGAGCCGGCCCTGGCCACGTTCTGGCTCAAGTTCCTGCTCGTGTTCGACGCCGTGTTCGTCTCGCTCGGCGTCTGGGTATTCGAACCACTCGCCGCTGGTGACGCATGAAGCTCAGACCGTATTTCCTCGTCGTGGTGGCGCTGGCCGCGCTCGGCCTGGTGGTGGCGCCGCAGCTCATCGTGGGCGCGCCGCGCGAAGCCACGATGGGCTTCGTCTACAAGATTTTTTTCTACCACGTGCCGTCGGCGATGACGACGTTCCTGGCCGCGTTCGTGTGCGCGTGGGGCTCGGCGATGTTCCTGTTCAAGAAGTCGGAGAAGGGCGATCAGCTCGCCGCCGCCGCCGGCGAGCTCACCGTGCTCTTCGGCCTCTTGACGCTGGTGACGGGCCCGTTGTGGGCGCGCAAGGCCTGGGGCGTGTGGTGGCAATGGGACGTGCGGCTGACCACGACGGTGCTTCTGTGGTTCATCTTCATCGCCTATTTGTTCGCGCGGAAGTACGGCGGGCCGGGTGCGCGCCGGCTCGCGGCCGGGCTGGCGCTGTTCGGCGCCGCCGACGTGCCGCTCATCTACTTTTCGGTGAGCATCTGGCGCACGATCCATCCCAAGGCGACGGTCATCAGCAACCTGGCCAAGTCGCGCAACGGCATGTTCACGCCGTTTCTGGTCAGCTGGATCACTTTCACCGTGCTGTTTCTCGCGTTATTGGAAATGCGCGTCGCGCTCGAGCGTGCGCGCGCCCGCGTCGACGAGCTGCACGTCGAAGCCGAAGACGCCTTGGAAGGAAACTGATATGAAACAAAAAATAGGAATCGTGTTTTTCGCGATATTCTTCCTGGGCTGGATGGGCCTGGCGCTGGCGCAGGAAGGGCCCAAGAAGGACAGCGAGGGTTTCGAGCCGGTCAACGGCGACATGCTGCAGCCGGGCGAGTCGATCCCGGCGGCGCGCCTCGTCGCCGGCGCCTACGGCTTCATCTGCGCGGCGGTGGTCGTGTGGGTGGCGACGGTGGCGCGGCGCGCGCGCCGGCTCGAGGACGAAGTCGACGAGCTCAAGAAGAAGCTCGCAGCGCGCGGCTGACGATGCCCACGACCGCGCACTTCATCTACATTCCCGCGGTGCTGGTGATCGGCATCGTCATCGGCTTCATCCTCGGCGGCCGCGCCGCGCGCGACGCCTTCGCCGCGCAGAAGGAAAAAGAGGACGCCCGCGCCGCCCGCCGCGCCGCGCGCAAGGCCGGCAGCGAGCCACCGGCCGAGCCGAAGCACTAGCGATGGCCGCGGCCATCGAAGGCACCTGTCTCTGCGGCAGCATCCGAATCGCGGTGCCACGCGTCCCGCGCGAAGTCACGCAATGCAACTGCTCGGTCTGCCGCAGCTACGGCGTGCTCTGGGCCTACTACGCGCGTCCGTCGGTGAAGATCACGGCGGCGCGCGGCCGGATCGTCGCCTGGTCGAGACGACCGCGCGGCCGGCTGCAGTTCCTTCACTGCAAGAGCTGCGGCTGCATCATCGCCTGGGAGCGGCGCACGCGCGGCAAAGACGAGCGCATGGGCGTCAACGCGCGGCTCTTCGATCACGCCGCCATCGCGGACGTATCGATCGAGGTGCTCGACGGCGACAAGACGTGGAAGACGCTCGAGCGCTACACCAAGCCCGGCATCTTCATTTCGCCGAAGCGCTGATTCACCGGACCGAGAACTTGAGCGGCATGTTCTCGCCGGGGGCGAGCGCGGGGACGTGCAGGCGGCGCATCGTGTGCCCCGGGCGCTGCACGGTGACGACGTGCTCGACGCCCGGCTGCACGTTCACGGTCGCGCTGTCGCCGGGCGGCTGCGCCTGGCCATCGACGGCGATGGTCGCCGGCGCATCGACGCGGATGACCAGCGTCGCGTAGGTCGGCTTGCCCGCGTGCGCCGGCGTCGCGCCCGCGCCCGTCGCTGCCACGCCGCTCGCTGCCGCCGGCAGGCCGCCCGATGGATTCGGCGCGTTCGAGGCGGCGTCCTTCGACGGCCAGAAGGCGATGGTCAACGCCACCGCCGCCACCAGCACCGCCGCCGCGCCGGCCACCAGAACGCGCCGCACCGGCGAGGGCAGATCGCCGAGCAGCGCCACCCGCTTGGCGGTCGACTTGTCGGCGCCGGTCCACGCCGGCATCGGCGCCGTGGAGTGTATGTCGTGGCCGAGCAGCGACGGCAGCGGATTGTCCGCGGGCGCAAGGTTCATCGACGGCGTGTCCGCCGACGCCGGCGCGTCGGGGATGATCACGCCCGCCGTCGCCGCCGTCGGCGTGGCCGTGAGCGGCGCCGCCGACGGCACGATCACGCCCGACATCTTCGGCAGCGTCGCCGCGTGCGGAAGCGGCGGCACCGGATCGCCGCCCTTGAGCGTCGGCGCGACCGGGCTCGAGCGCGCCACCTGCTTGGGCGCGCTGCCGCCCTTGGCCACTTCGGTAGGCCCGTCGCCATAGAGCGACGCGGGCGCCGCGGCCGTCGTCGGCAGCGGCGTCGGCGCATGCGGCCCCGACACCGGCCGCGACGGCGGCAGTCCCGTCGACGGCGTCTTCTTCTCGCCGCCCGCCGGCGGCTGCGCCATCCAGCTGATCGACGTCTTCTCCTCGACGGTGAGCAGGAAATCCTCGAGCGACGCCAGCCCGGCGGCGGCGACGTCGGCCGCCTGCGCGCGCAGCTTGCCGGCGAAGAGCTCGCGCATCCAATTCGACAGCGCCAGCGTGTCCGCTTCCCAGCCGCTGGTGCGAACCAGCGCCTCGAGCGCCGCGCGCATCTCCTGCGCCGAGCCGTAGCGCTCCTCGGGTTTGCGCGCCAGCGCCTTCATGATCACGCGATCGAGCTCGGGCGGCAGCGACGGCTCGACGGAGCGCGGCGTGCGGATCGGCTCCTCGGCCACCGCCATCAGCGTCGACATATCGGTCGGCCGCTTGAAGAGGCGCTGCCACGTCGCCAGCTCCCACAAGAGCACGCCGGCGCAGAAGACGTCGGCGCGGGCATCGATCGGCTGACCGCGCGCCTGCTCCGGCGACATGTACGAATATTTTCCCTTGAGCAGGCCCGCCTGCGTCTGCGCCGCGCCGACTTCGCGCGTCGCCTTGGCGATGCCGAAGTCGACCAGCTTGACCGAGCCTTCGTAGGTGACGAGCACGTTCTGCGGCGACACGTCGCGATGTACCAGCCCGAGCGGCTTGCCGTCGGCGCCGACGCGCGTGTGCGCATAGTGCAGCCCGGCCAGCATGTCGGCGATGATGCGGCAGACGAGCCCGATCGGCGGCCGGCGGTCGGCGTCGGTGGCCTCGCGGATGACGGTGCGCAGATCCTCGCCGTGCACGTACTCCATGGCGATGAAGTACTGGTCGCCGAGCTTGCCGAGATCGAAGATTTGAACGACGTGCGGATGATTGAGCCGCGCCGCCACGCGCGCTTCGTTCAGGAACATCTTGACGAACGAGTCGTCGCTGCACAGCTGCGGCAGGATGCGCTTGACGACGACGAGCTTCTCGAAGCCTTCCATGCCGGTCTGCTTGGCGAGGAAGACCTCGGCCATGCCGCCTTCGGCCAGCTTGCGCTGGAGTGAGTACTTGCCGAATTGCGACGTCGTGCTCACACGAAACCCCGACGGTACTTTATCACTCCTTGACAGCTTCCCGCAAAATGAATGACCATTCAGTCCCTTGCGATCACGCTCCTGGGAGGCTCCATGTTCGACTTGACGCTCACCGACGAGCAGAACGCGCTCGTGCAGACCGCGCGCGAGTTCGCGCGCGAGAAGATCGCGCCCGTCGCCGGCCACCTCGACGAAGAGGGAAAGTTTCCCAGCGAGCTCATGAACCAGGCGTTCGCGCTCGGCCTCATGAACTTCGAGATCCCCGAAGCCTACGGCGGGCTCGGGCTGTCGTGTCTGACGCACTCGATCATCATGGAAGAGATCGCGTGGGCGTGCGCCGGCGTGAACACGACGCTGGCGGCGAATATGCTGGCGTCGATGCCGCTCATCATCGCCGGCACCGACGCGCAGAAGCAGAAGTACCTCGGCCGACTGACCGCCGGCGAAGGCGGCAAGCCGGTCTATGCCTGCTACGCGTGCAGCGAGCCCGACGCCGGCAGCGACGTGGCCGGCATGCGCACGCGCGTCGAGAAAAAGGGCGACGAGTACGTCTTGAACGGGCAGAAGCGCTGGATCACCAACGGCGGCGTCGCCAGCTTCTGCACCACGTTCGCGACGCTCGATCCGAAGCTGCGCCACAAGGGCATCACCGCGTTCGTCGTCGACATGAACACGCCGGGCGTCAAGATCGGCAAGAAGGAAAACAAGATGGGTCAGCGCTCGTCGCTGACCAACGACGTCATCTTCGAAGACGTGCGCGTGCCCAAGGAGAACTTGGTCGGCGAGGAGGGCGGCGGCTTCAAGGTGGCGATGAAGACGTTCGATCGCTCGCGGCCGTGGATCGCCGCCGGCGCGGCCGGCATCATCAAGCGCTCGCTCGATGAGAGCCGCAATTATTCGCTCGAGCGCAAGACGTTCGGCGTGCCGATCGCGCAGCACCAGGCGGTGCAGTTCATGCTGGCCGACATGGCGATCGCGTACGAGACGACGCGCCTTTTGTACATGAAGGCGTCGTGGATGGTCGACTCGGGGAAATTGGATTCGATCGTGTCGTCGTATGCGAAGGCGTACGGCGCGGACGCGGCGATGCGGGTGTCGACGGATGCGGTGCAGATCTTCGGCGGCTATGGGTACACGAAGGAATATCCGGTCGAGAAGCTGATGCGCGACGCCAAGCTGCTGCAGATCTACGAGGGCACGTCGCAGATCCAGCGCATGGTCATCGCCAAGAATCTCCTCGCCGGCGACAAGTAGCTCGATTCGCGCGCCGTCGCCCGCGGAGAGGGTGCCGAATCAAGACGGTTGGCGCCAGAAGGCCAACTCGCGCCGAATCGCCGCGATCTGTTCGGGTGGCAGTGACGACGCTTCAAGATTATCGTCGACCGCAGAAAGCTCGGCGGGTGTCGGCCGCTCGCTCGTGACTGCGTTGATCCGAGCCGCAGCGAGGTTGCCAAACTCGCGACGGGGTGACTCCGCCGCGCTCAGGAGCCACAGAAGACGCGGCCAGAATCGCAGCGACCCGATCGCATCGAGCGCGTGCACGCGGCCGTGCTCGGGCACGTCGGCGCGCTCCGCGAGCTGTCTCAGCATTTCAGGAAGGCCATTCCGAGCGCGCGTCTGGAGAATTCGTGCAGCCGCTCTCGATACGCGCTTCGAGTCATCGGCGAGCGCGTGGACGAACGGCTCTACGCTGTCGCTGTCGAGCGCCGCCGTGGCTGCCAATGCTGCCGCCCGGAGCTTGACGCGAGCGTGGGCGAGATATGGCTCGACGAGGAGGAAGTCCTCCTCGCTGCCGCATTCGCCGAGACCCGAGATCGACGCGCGCAGCTTCTCGCCCGCGATGACCAGCGCGCGATAGCGCCCGGCCCAGTCGAGGTCCAGCAAGCGTCTCGCGGCTGCTCGAATCGAGGGCGACGCGTCGCACCCCAGCCCTTCGAGGCGCGTGCGACGCCAGTCTTCCGGCTCGCCATCGAGCAGGTGCAGCGCCCGGGCGCGCACTGCAGCGGATGGATCGCAACACAGG
>DASXOU010000385.1:0-4122 GCA_036494045.1 Polyangia bacterium
TTCGTCGTCGGCGATGACGGCGTTGTACGCGTGCATCGTGATCGCGCGCAGCGCCGTCGTCGCCGACGTCGCCGGATCGACGCGATAGCTGCTGTCGCGCAGAAGACGGCGCAGCACCAGGATATCGTCGACCCGCGCGGCGATCAGAACCGCTAACGACTTCTCGATCATCCTTCCGCCCTTGGCTCCTCCAAGATCACGATCGCCGACGACTCGATCCCGATGGCGCGCGCCGGCAGCGGCGGCGGCAGCGACGGATCGTCGACCGCGATCAACTTGAAGCGATACTCGAGATCGGCGTCGGCGAGCGGATGCAAGAGGCGCACGTGCACGAAGCGATCGTTCGACGACAGCACGCGAAAGGTCACGCTGTTGCCGTCGCCGGTCTTGGCCTCGTACTTTTTGCCCGGCTCGGGCGGCTCGCCGTCCTTGAACTCGCCGCGCGAGATCTCCATCGTCGGCAGCACCGACTCGTCGCCGAAAGCGCGCGCGGCTTCGAGCTCGCCGCGCACCTCGTCGCCAACGCGCAATTTCGCGATCACCTGTTCCAGCGCGGGCAGGAGGCGCCGGCGGCCGGGCACGAATTCGAGCGGGCCGCGCGTGGCCGAAGACTCGAGCGTCTCGCCGTTGCGCGTGCGGATGTCGTACTCCAATCGTAGAACGGGTGGGCTCATCGCCCTTGCGCTACATCAAATCTGGGGCCAGCTTGCGCGCGTGAATTATCCGCCGGTTGCACGCGTCATGTGCGCCGCGCACCGGGGGTGGTCGCCCCGATGCGGCCGATTCAGCCCCACGGTAAATCTCGCTTACATGTCCGCGTGACAAGTCGCGCTGAATTGCGCGCAGGCGCTCGTGTTGCACGCCGGATCGTCGGACGGCTCGCACGGCTCGCTCCACAGCGCGGCTTCGCCGTTGTCGAGGCAGTCGCCGCAGTCGCCGGTGGACAGGCCGCGGCTGTCGAACGCGGGCGAGCCGTCGAGGTTCTCCGGATTGCCGGTGGCGTCGGCCTGGCAGCGGATGGCGGCGTTGGTCTTGCCCTCGCAATAGTCGAGGACGCAGGCGTCGAGCGCGTCGAGGAGCGTCTTTGCGTGCGCGGATGCTTGCGCGTCGCAGGCGCTTTCGGTGGCGTCGCTGTTGGCGCCGGTGAGGCAGGCGACGTATTCGCTGCAGCCGACGCCTTGCGTGGTGGTGCCGCCGTCGGGCGTCGGCGTGGGCGTGGGCATCGGCGTGGTCGCGCCGTTGCCGCCGCTGCCGTCGCCGCCGCTGCCGCCGTTGCCGCCCGATCCGCCGAACGGCGGGCGCGTCGTCGGCGCTTGCGTCGGCCCCGCGCACGACGCGACCACGAGCGCGAAGATGGGCACAGCGGCGCGAAGTGGCATGAGGACCTCCTCGTCGCTCCTCCCAGCAAGCCGCGTTCCACGATCGATCGTGGCGCGCGCGCCACACTGATTCGCGCGATCAGTCGCGCGCCGGGATGCCGTGCTTCTTCATCAGGCGATGCAGCGACACGCGATCGAGCTGGCCGGCGCGCGCCGCCTTCGACACGTTGCCGCCGGCGCGCTTGAGCAGCTCGGCGACCCAGCCGCGCTCCCATGTCGCGATCAGCCGCTCCTTGGCCGCGTGAAATCCGTCTGGCGTCTCGACGTCGGCGGCGGCGTCGAAGCCGAGCTCCGTCGGCGTCAGCGCGTGATCCTTGTGCGTGAGCGAGCGCGCGCGCTCGAGCACGTTGCGCAGCTCGCGCACGTTGCCCGGCCAGTCGTGCTCGACGAGCAGCGCGATCGACGCCGGCGACACCATCGGCCCGTCGGGGCCGATGAGCTCGCGCACCAGCATCGGGATGTCGTCCTTGCGCCGGCGCAAGGGCGGCAGCGTCACTTGCAAGACCGAGAGGCGATGGAACAGATCTTCGCGGAAGCGCTTGTGCGCGACCTCGTCGGGCAGATCGCGGTGCGTCGCCGCGACCACGCGCACGTCGACCTCGCGATAGCCGGATGCGCCGAGCGGCTTGACCTGCTGGCGATCGATCGCGCGTAGGAGGCGCGGCTGCAATTCGAGCGGCAGCTCGCCGACCTCGTCGATGAAGAGCGTGCCGCCGTGCGCCTGCACGAAGGCGCCGTCGCGCGCGTTGTGGGCGCCGGTGAAGGCGCCGCGCGCGTGGCCGAACAATTCGCTCTCGATGAGCGTCGCCGGAATCGCCGCGCAGTCGAACACGATGAACGGGCCGCGCGCGCGCGGGCTGCGCGCGTGGATCGCCTCGGCGCACACTTCCTTGCCGGTGCCGGTCTCGCCGTTGACGAGGATGGCGGTGTCGCTGGCGGCGGCGCGCGCGAGCACCGTGAAGAGCTGGCGCATCATGAGCGAGCGGCCGATGAGCCCGCCGAAGCGATCCGAGTCCGACGCCGGCAAGGGCACCCCGCGCTCGCCGCACACCAATTGCAATTCCGAGTCGCCGACACGGATGATGGCGCCGGTGCCGATGTAGATCTCGCGGAAGCGCGCGCCTTCGTGGAACGAGCCGTTCTTCGACTCGAGGTCGGTCACGCGCACGCCGTCGCCGAGCACCTCGAGCTCGAGGTGGCGGCGCGAGACTTTCGGATCGTGCAGGTCGAGCGCGCGATCGTGCGCCGAGCCGATGACGTAGCGCTGGCCCTCGTCGAGCTTGAGCTGCCGACCCGCGTCGGGACCGCTCAGCACCACGAGCTTGAGCGCCGGCGGGATCTGGATGCCAGTGGCATCGTCCTCCAACGTGCAGGCCGCATTCATCATCATGGGCGCCTGCAGTGCAGACGCCGTGCCACCGTCGTCCGAGAGCGAAGACCCGCCAAGGTGGGGCGGCGCCCCACCGCGCTATGGCGTCGGCGTTACACGCGCGTGGACGCGACCCCTAGCGCAACTTCTCGTGTGCAATCAGCCAGCGCTCGAGCTCGCCCTTGCGGTCGGAGTCGATCGACTTGCTGAGCGCGGTGCGCGCCTCGCGGGCGAGCGCGACGGCGCGCGTCGGATCTTCGTCGTAGATGAGCTTGGCCAGCCCGAACTTGGCGTCGCCGAGCTCGACGGTGAGCTCGCCCGCCTTGGGATGCGCGAGCCCGCGCTCGAACGCGCTGCGCGCCGCGGCCTTGTCGCCGAGCGCGAGCTTGGCCCAGCCGAGGTTGATGAGCGCGACCGGCACGTCGGGATAGGGCGTCTTGATCTTCTCGCCGACGGCGATGGCGCGCTCGAGCACCGGAACGCCCTCGGCGGGCTTGCCGTGCCACGCGAGCGTGTCGCCGAGATAGACCAGCGCCTCGACGACGTTCGGGTTGTCGGGCCCGTGGCTCGCCTCGCGCGCAGCGACGGCGCGGCGCATCGCCGCTACCGCCTCGTCGCCGCGGTTGAGCTTGCGCAGGATGAAGCCGGTCTGCAGCTGCGCTTCGCCGATCATCGGATAGTCGGGGCCGAAGAGCTGCGTGTAGAGCGCGCACGAGCGCGAGATGGCGTCGAGCGCCTCTTGGGGCTTGCCGGCTTCGGTGTACGCGCGCGCCATGTTCATGTTCAGCTCGGCCTCGGCGAAGACGCCGGCGCCCGAGCGCTTCTGCACGGCGAGCGCCTGCTGAAACGTGGCCAGCGATTCGTCGTGGCGCCCTTCGTTGGTCAGGACCGAAGCGAGCTTGCGCAGGCGGAAGGCGTCGAGGTCGGGCGGATTGCCGAGCCGCTGCAGCGCCGCTTGCGAGACGTCGAGCGCCTGGTGCGCGAGATCGTAGTGGCGCTCTTGCGATCCTTGCAGAAAGCCGAGAAACGCCCAGGCGCGGCCGGCGAGCGCGTCGCGGCCGAGCGCGAGCGCGGCGCTGCCCGATTTTTCGCACGCGCTCTCGGCTTCCTTGAGCTTGCCGAGGTGATAGTCGAAGACGCCCGACCAATAGCGCGCCTCGGCAGCGCGGCTGTCGAAGTGCTCGCGCTCGGCGGTGGCGGCGACCTCGGCGACGAGCGTGGCGCCATCGGCGTAGTGGCCGGCGTATTCGTCGGCTTTGGCTTTGGCGAGCTCGGCGTCGAGCGCGGCGGCGCGGGCGCGCGCGGCGTCGCCGGCGGGCAGCTTGTCGCCGCCGTGGAGCAGCGCCTCGGCCGAGCAGCTCTTGGCGTCGTCGA
>DASXOU010000386.1:0-3645 GCA_036494045.1 Polyangia bacterium
ATCGCGCCGCCGACTTTACGTCAAGATGACGCGAACAAAAGCGGCGCTACCAGCCCACCGGCTTGCCCTGCAGCTCGTGATCGAGCCACGCATCGAGCGGCTTGAAGTACTCCATGAGCGCGCGCGTCGACAGCGGCTCGCCCGTCGCCTCGCGAATGATGTCGTTGAACGGCCGCGTCGCGCCCTGCTTCAAGATCGAGCGCAAGAAGTCGCCCACTTCCTTGTGCCCGTAATAGCTGCACGAGTGCGGATCGACGTGCAGGATCTTCTTACAGATGTGATCGTGCAGCTGATACTTGATCGCCGCCGCAATCGCATATTGGTAATACGCGGCCGGATTATCATTGATATGGGTTTTGGTGCACGCGTCGCACAGCTCGCCCGGCCGCGCCGAGGGCGGCGCCACGCCCTGAAAATCGGCGACGTACTTCCACCAGCGCTTCTGCCACTCCGACGGTGGCAGGTTCTTCTCGTACAGGTCGTGCTCGAAGTGCGCCATCGTCCCCGCGCTCCACGCGATGAACGGAATCGCCGACGTCAGCGCCTCGTCGACAAGCTGCTGCTGCCGATCGATCTTGAAGCCCTTGGGAATCACGCCCACCGCCTCGAGATAGGCCGGCTGCTTGGCCGCGATCGACGCCAGCTCGCCAACCGCCTCGTGCATGGCGCGATTCGCCCCCTGCCGCAGGATGTAGGGCACCTCCGGCCGCGAATAGGACATGAAGTAATAGATGTGCCCGAGCTCGTGATGCGCCGTGAAGAACCACTGCGCGTCGGGCTTGACGCTCATGAGCGAGCGCACGTCGGTGTCGTAATCGATGTGCCACGCGCTCGCGTGCGCGTTCTTGTGCCGATTACTATCGGCCGGTAACGCATACATATCCGATTTTTCCCAAAAGCTTTTCGGGAGCGGCGGAAATCCCATCGAGGTATAGAACTTCTCCGCCGTCTGCACGATCCATTCCGGCTTCTTGTCCTTGAACAGCGGATCGAGGTTGACCGCACCCTCGGCCACGCCGTCCCACTCCTGCGCCCAGCGGTTGTCGATCCAGTGCGCCGGGATCAGCTTCGGCACCGGCTGGTGATAACGCTCGGCCAACTTCGCGCGCACGTACGCGTGCAGCTTGCGATAGAGCGGCCTCGTGTCGGCGATGAAGCCGTCGAGCATCTTCATCATGTCGGCGTCGCTCATGTCGTAGTCGGCGACCTCGAGCGCGAAGTAGCCCGAATGCTTCATCTCGCGCGCCACCTGATTGCGCAGCTTCTGCAGCTGCACCAGGCCCGGCTTGAGCGGCCGGCCGATCTCCTTCGACGCGTCCCACGCCTTGAGCCGCGTCGGCAGATCGCGCGAGTGTTGCAACGTGTCGTCGATGTCGTTGGCGCTCACCGGCTTGCCGTCGATGTGGAAGACGAACCCATCCATCAGCGACGATTGATGCGACTCGGCGGCCACGCGCGCGCGCGTCACCTCGGGAATCGTCCCCGGTCCTTCGGCGGCCGCGAGCAGGATCTTGTCGAGCTCACGCGACACGATCGGCGGCAGGTTCCGTCGATCCGACAAGAAGCCGCGCGCCGCTTCGATGATCCCGCGATCGCCCTCGAACACCGCCAGCGCCGTATTGGCAGCGGTGCGCGCCGCTTCGTGCGCATCGGAGACGTCGGTCGAGCCGATCCACGCCGCCTCCTGCGCGACCGTGCTCAATCCTTTGTACAACGAGTTGTACATGCGCAGGAACGCGTCGACGGGAGTCTCCGCCGCACTTCCTGTCGAACAGACGCAAAGTAAAACGGCGAGCGCGATTTTTTTCATTGGCACACCTTGGAAGTCCGACTTATCTCTCGAACCATGCGCTATCGCAAGCTCTGCAAGAACGGACCGGACGTCTCCGAAGTGAGCTACGGCGCCTGGGCCATCGGCGGCGGCATGTGGGGCGGTCCGCGCGACCAGGACGCGCGCGCCTCGCTCGAGCGCGCCTTCGATCACGGCGTCAACCTCGTCGACACCGCGCTCGTGTACGGCGACGGCCACTCCGAGCGGCTCGTCGGCGAGTTCGCGCGCGCCCACGCCGGCAAGGTCTACGTCGCCACCAAGGTGCCGCCCAAAGCGTTCAACTGGCCCGCGCCGCGCGACGCCGCGCTGCGCGACAACTTCCCGGCGGCGTGGATCGTCGAGAGCGCCGAGAAGAGCCTCAAGAACCTCGGCCTCGAGCGCATCGACCTCCTACAGCTGCACGTCTGGGCCGATCGCTGGACCGACGACGACGACTGGCACGCCGCGCTCGAAAAGCTGCGGTCGCAAGGCAAGGTGCGGCTCACCGGCATCTCGATCAACTCGCACGAGCCGCAATCGGCGCTGCGCGTGGTGCGCGCCGGCAAGGTCGACACGCTGCAGGTCTTCTACAACCTCTTCGATCAGTCGCCCGAAGACGAGCTCTTCCCCGCCTGCCTCGAGCGCGGCATCGGCATCCTGGCGCGCGTCCCCTTCGACGAGGGCTCGCTCACCGGCAAGCTGCGCGAAGACTCCACGTTCCCGCCCGGCGACTTCCGCACGCAATACTTCGGCGGCGGCCTCTTGAAGGAGACGGTAGGCCGGGTCGAGGCGCTGCGCCCGATCGTCGAAGGCGCCGCCTCGTCGCTGGCACGGGGCGCGCTGCGCTACATCCTGTCGCATCCCGCGGTCTCGACGGTCATCCCCGGCATGCGCACGC
Organism: Polyangia bacterium; assembly: GCA_036494045.1. GTDB lineage: Bacteria > Myxococcota_A > Polyangia > Palsa-1104 > Palsa-1104 > JAQBQH01. The sequence continues at coordinate 2,709 of DASXOU010000386.1, forward strand.
CGCATCAGGTCGACGAGAACACGGCAGCCAGCGACGACGGCGCCCTGCCCCCCGACGTCGTCAAGGCGCTCCATGCCCACCGCTGGGTGCGCAAGCCTGACTGACTTATTGTCAGATCGACAATAACTATCGGCAATGACTATCGGCGCTGCCACTCGCCGCGCTGCACCACCGGCAGCTGCAACGCGCGCTCGCGATCGAGATCCAGATTGCCCACGTGCAGCGACAACGGCGCCTGCACCCACTTGTAGATCGACGCCGTGAACAGCCGCGCGAACTTCACCGTCCACGCCTCCAGCTTGTCGGCCGCGTGCTCGGGAAACATCGCCCGCAGCGCCACGTTGACCTCGTCGGGCGCCATCTTCTCGCCCGCGTACAACGCGAAGCACGCGTCGAGCACGGGAAACGGCATGAGGTCCTTCTCGTCCTCCATGTCGTCGGCCAGCTCCGCCGACGCCGGCTTCACCAGCGTCAGCGCGATCCCTTCCCACTTCGTCTGCTCGTACAAATAGTCGAGCAGATAATTGACGACCGTCTTCGGCAGATTCGCCACCAACGCCAGCGCCCCCTCGCCATCGCCGCCGATCGTCGAATAGCCGACCGCCTTCTCGCTCATGTTCGACGTCTGCAGGAACAGACCCGCCGCGCAATTCGTCCAGGTCCACATGCGCTCGGCGCGCAGCCGCGCCTGCACGTTCTGCCGCGCCATCGCCGTCATCGTCTCGCCCGGCTGCAGCATCTTCTCGATCGCGCGCAGCTCGGTCTCGAACGCCTCGTCGACCGAAACGATCTCGAGCGGCACATCCATGTCGCGCGCCGTCGCCACCGCAGCCGCCTTCGTCTCCGCCGACGAGTAGCGCGTCGGCATGAAGAACGCGCGCAGCACCTCGCGCGGCTTTCGTCCGCCGCGCACGGCCCAGCGGTGCGCGATGATCAA
>DASXOU010000387.1:0-2014 GCA_036494045.1 Polyangia bacterium
GATCTGGCGGGCGACGCGGACGGCGCGGCGGCGGCGCCGACGCACGATGGAGTCGTGTGCGCCGACGTGCTCGGCGCCGGCGTCGGCGAGGACGTGGTGATCGCCTACGGTCACGCGGCGCGCGTCGCCGTGTCGGAGCTCTTGCCCGACGGCGCCAAGCCGAATGTGCCGATCGACGCCGCGGTCGTCGCCATCGTCGATCGCTGGGCCGTCAACCGCCCGTCGTAACGCTGCTATGCTGGTGGCGGAATATGGACGCGCCGCCGCCTGTTAAGCCACCCGTGAATCCGAGCGCGCGTTGGGCTCCGCACAAGGTGGCGGCGCAATCGGTGACGACGCCGACGGCGCCGCCGGAAGCGCCCGTCGATCGCGCGATCTATGGGCTGATGCAGCCGCTGCTCGGCGCGCGCATGCTCTTCACCGACGGCGATTTGTTACGCGCGTCGCTGGTACCGGCGGGCCTGCTCGCCGCGTTCTGCGCCGGCGTGGCGCTGCTCGATCCGGTATCGTGGACGCCTTTTGGGATCCTGCGCCGCTTCTATCAGACGTTCGCGGTGCTGGCGCCGCTGCCGTCGTTGCTCCTGGCGCGGCACTACGCGCGGCTGGCGGCGCTGGCGCACCAGAAGTTCGGGTTCGGCCCCGCCGAGCCGTGCATCGAGGGCTTCCGCCGCGAGCTGTCGCGGACGGTGAAGCAGATCGTCCTCGTCTTCATCGGCATGGTGCCGCTGACCTTCGCGCTGCGCTTCGTGCCGCTGCTCGGTCCGTTGACCATCCGCCTCGTCGTCGCGGTGTGGGCGCTGCATTGGATCGTCGTCGACGCGTTCGATTCGGCGCGGGTGCTGCGGCCGGGGCAGACGGTGGCCGACCTCGACGCGCTGGCGGACAAGGCGCGCGTGCCGTGGTTCGCGCGGCTGCTCGCCGAGGCCGAGCCGTGGCCAGTGATCGGGGGCATCCTGGCGCGCTTCGGGCGTTGGTGCGGCAAGATGGCGCGTCCGTGGCGTGAGGAGATCGAGCTCGTCGAGGAGCATCCGTCGCTGGTGATCGGGTTCGCGCTGTCGACGGCGGCGCTGGTGGCGACGCCGGTGCTGAACCTGTTGTTCCGGCCGATCGTGCTCATCGGCGCGGCGCACGTGCTCGGGCGGCTCGAGAAGGACTCCGCGCACGACGCGTCGCAGCTGCCGCCCGTGACGCCCGGCGCTTGACGCCCGCGCCGTCCGGCGCGCACCATGGCGCATGCCCGTCACCACGCGCTTCGCCTCCTATCGCGCCTCGGGCCGCGTCGGCCCGCTGACGATCGCGCTGTTCGCCGCCGCCACCGTCGGCGGCGCCGGCGTCGCGTGGATCTACCAGATGGGGATGACGTGGATCCCGTACATCTACATCAACCTCGTGTTGTGCGGGCTCTTCGGCGCCGGCCTCGGCGCCGCCGGCGCCTTCGCCGTCCGCCGCGGCCACTGCCGCAACCGCGTCGTCGCGCTCGTGCTCGCGGTTCCGCTCGCGCTCACCGCCGTCGGCGCGTCGTACTACTGGGCCTACGAATCGACGATCGCCAAGGTCGCCGAGCACAATCCCGGCGCCAGCGTCGCCGACATCCGCGCCGAGGTCACCTTCGCGCGCTGGGTCGAGGCGCGCAAAGCGGCCGGCTGGACCATGTCGAGCCACTCGTCGTCATCGTCGTCGCTGCGCGCGAGCACGCCCGACATCAGCGGCGCCGGCGTCTTCGTGATCTGGGCGATCGAGGCGCTCGCCATCCTCGGCATCGCCGCGCTCGTCGTCGACGCCGAGGCCAAGAAGCCCTATTGCGAGCGTTGCAATCGTTGGTGCGCGCCCAAGCCGATCACGCTCGGCGGGCTCACCCGGCTCGACGTCGAGCACGCGGTGCAGCTCGGCGACCTCATGCCGCTCGTCGACATCCAGGTGCGCTCCGACGGCGACGCGGCGCGCTCGATCGTGCTCACCGGCACCGTCTGCGACGGCTGCAGCGACACGGCGTTTCTCAGTGTCGACGAGAAGA
>DASXOU010000388.1:0-8487 GCA_036494045.1 Polyangia bacterium
ATCCTGGTCAACGCGATGGCGGTGGGCCTCGCGCGCACCGACAAGATCTTCCTCGGCCGCGCCAAGGGCGTCGGCAACCCGGTGCTCTACTTCGGCGCCAAGACCGGCCGCGACGGCATCCACGGCGCGACCATGGCGTCGGCCGAGTTCGACGACCAGTCCGAGTCCAAGCGCCCGACGGTGCAGGTGGGCGATCCGTTCACCGAGAAGCTGCTCCTCGAGGCGTGCCTCGAGCTCATGAATTCCGACGTGCTCGTCGGCATCCAGGACATGGGCGCCGCCGGGCTGACGTCGTCGTCGGTGGAGATGGCCGCGCGCGCCGGCAACGGCATCGAGCTCGACCTCGACCAGGTGCCGCGCCGCGAGACCAACATGACCGCGTACGAGTGCCTGCTCTCCGAGTCGCAGGAGCGCATGCTCGCCGTCGTCGAGGCCGGCCGCGAAGCCGAGGCGCTCGCGATCTTCGCCAAGTGGGATCTCGACGCCGCCGTGATCGGCCGCGTCACCGACACCGGCAAGATCGTGGTGAAGGAGGGCGGCAAGGTGCGGGCGGAGATTCCGGTCGCGCCGCTCGCCGAAGGCTTGCGCTACGAGCGGCCGTTCACGCGACCGGCCGCGCTCGCAAACGATCAAGCGCTCGACGTCGCGTCGCTCGAGGTGCCCGCCGATCTCGGCGCCGCGCTCGTCAAGATCCTCGCGTCGCCGAACATCGCGTCCAAGGAGTGGATCTACCGCCAGTACGATCACATGGTGCGCGTCGGCACCGTCGTGCGCCCCGGCGCCGACGCCGCCGTCATCCGCATCCTCGACGGCGCCAGCGATCCGGCGACGGCCAAGGGCCTGGCGCTCAAGGCCGACTGCAACTCGCGCTTCTGCGCGCTCGATCCCTACGAAGGCGCGCGCCTCGCCGTCGCCGAGTGCTATCGCAACGTCTCCACCGTCGGCGCCGAGCCGCTCGCCGTCACCGACTGCCTCAACTTTGGCAACCCCGAGCGCCCCGACGTCATGTGGCAGCTCGTCGAAGCCATCCGCGGCCTCGGCGACGCCTGCCGCGCGCTCGCCACGCCCGTCGTCAGCGGCAACGTGTCGCTCTACAACGAGACCGAAGGCCGAGCCGTCAAGCCGACGCCGACGATCGGCATGGTCGGGCTCATCGACAACGCCGCCAACGCCGTCGGTCCCGCGTTCCGGGCCGACTGCGCCATCGCGCTCCTCGGCATCAACACCGACGAGATCGGCGGCTCCGAGTATCTCGAGATCATCCACGGCAAGCAGGCCGGCGCGCCGCCCAAGCTCGATCCGGCGCGCGAGGTCGCCGTCGGCAAGGCCTGCCGCGCGCTCGTCGCCGCCAAGCTGCTCGCCTCCGCGCACGACTGCTCCGAAGGCGGCCTCGCCGTCACGCTCGCCGAGTCGTGCATCCAGCCGGCCAAGCCGGGCGCGCCGCTCATGGGCGCCACCGTCAAGCTCGACCAGACCATGCGCGCCGACCTCCTCGTCTTCGGCGAAGCCCCCTCGCGCATCGTGATATCCTATCCTCCGGAGCGCGAAGCGGAGGTGCGCGCCATCGTCGCCGAAGCAGGCGCGCCAATGACCGTCATCGGCGCCACCGGCGGAGGGCGGCTCACGATCTACCAGCAAACGGCGGCCGGATCCGGCCGCATCGTCGACGTCGGGCTCGACGAGCTGGCCGCTGCCTGGCGGGGCGGATTTCGCTCGGTCGTTTCGTAGAAATACCCGGCCTTCAGCGCTCGTTCCATAGACCAAGGAGGATCCGATGCTCCATTACCTCATTCATCTGCTGGTCACGGCCGTCGCGGTGTTGATTGCGGCGCGCATCGTCCCGGGGATCCGCGTGCGCTCGTTCGGCAGCGCCTTCGTCTTCGCGTTCGTGCTCGCCGTGCTCAACGTCCTCCTCGGCAAGCTGTTGGTCCTTCTGGCGCTTCCGTTCGTGCTCGTGACGCTGGGGCTGTTCCTCATCGTCATCAACGGCTTCCTCTTCTGGCTCGCCGACAAGGTGGTCAAAGGGGTCGAGGTCGACGGGTTCGGCTCGGCCGTGCTCGGCTCGCTGGTCACGTCGCTGATCAGCTGGGGCATCCTCTTCGTCCTTCGCTAAATTTGCCGCCAACCAGCTGTGGTGGGATACTGTAGGCATAAGACCTACAGGAGCTCGCCATGCGCTGCCTTCTCGTCGCTGTCGCTCTCGTCCTCGCCACGCCGGCTCTCGCCGCAAACGCAACGCAGGCCGCTGCGCCCGTCGCTGTCGCCGCGCCCAGGCGCGCGACCACGACGACGATGCACTATCCGACGCTGGAGAAGATGTTGCGGCGCTTCAGCCGCCAGGCGGGGGAAACTAGAACCAGAGGCTGAGGTAGATGTTGCCCTGGATGCCCTGGCTGGACGACTGCACCGGGGCGCCCTTCAAGTTGCCGTAGAAGCTCGCCGGCACCGACGAGTCGTCGCGCCACAGCCAGAGATAGCGCGCGTCGGCTTCGATCCCGAACCACTTGAAGCGCAGCTCGGCGCCGAGACCGAGGTGGGTCTCGAGCTCGGTGAAGTCCTGCGACACCTGCTGACGGTTCTCGTCATTGAGCGAGACGCTGTCCGCGACGAGCCCGACGCCGCCGAGTCCGTAGAGGTTGAAGTGGTTCGCGTCCTTGTTGGGGAACAGATAGAACATCAGCGACAGCTGGAACGGGAACGTGTCGCGCTGCCACGCGCCCGACCAGTACGAGCCGTGCAAGAAGCTCTGCGACACTTCGAAGCCCCAACGTCCCGCCGAGCGCAGGCGCAGCTGGAAGCCGGCGCCGCCGAGCGTGACCTGGTCGTTGCCGACCTGCTGATTGAGCGTGAGGAACCCGACGTGCGCGCCGAGCGAGAAGCGACGCGCGCCGTCCCACTTCTTCGCCGCCGGACGCGGGCGCAAGAGACGATAGCGATAGCCGCAGGTGCCGCCCGCCTGGCAGCAGCAGCAACAACCGGCGTTCGGCGGCGGCGCGTAATACACCGGCGCCTGCCCGCCCGACGGGTACAGGTAGTAGCCCTGCTGGTACGACGGCGGCGACGGCGGCACGGGCTGACCGGCGGTCGGCGCCTGATAGCCGTAGGCCGGCGGCGCGGGATACGCGCTGTAGGGGTCGATGGGCGCCTGCACCGGAATCTGCGCCGGCGGAATCGGCGCCGGCGCCTCGACGGTGGCCTCGGGAGTCTCGTACGGCTGAAGCGGCTCGTGCGCGCGAGCGGATGCGCCGAACCCGAAGATCGACGCCGCCACCGCCAGGCTCACCGAGATGCGCATGTCACTCCTCCGCGCGACGGGCACTCCACGTTCCATGCCATGGGGCCGACCGCCAAACTATAGGGCGGGCGAGCGCTTGCGTCCACCTACGCGCGCGCCTGTGACCGTGGGTTCGCACGGCGGTGTAGACCGCCGTTCACGATATGGAGCCGGCCTCGCGTCAATTGACACCCCCCGTCAGGCTGAGTAGAACCCAGGCTATGGCTCACTATCTCATCACCGGCGGCGCGGGGTTCATCGGGTCGAATCTTGCGCATGCGCTGGTCGCGCGCGGCGATCAGGTGCGCATCCTCGACAACTTCGCCACCGGCCGCGAGGAGAACATCGCCGCGCTCGTCGAGAAGAAGAAGGTCGAGCTGATGCGCGCCAGCATCACCGACGGCGAGGCGGTCGCGCGCGCGGTCAAGGGCGTCGACTACGTGCTGCATCAGGCGGCGATTCCGTCGGTGCCGCGCTCGATCGAGGATCCGCTCGGCGGCGACGACGTCAACGTGCACGGCACCGTGACGCTGCTCGACGGCGCGCGCAAGGCCGGCGTCAAGCGCGTGGTGTTCGCCGCGTCGTCGTCGGCGTACGGCGAGAAGACGCCGGGCGAGCCGAAAGTGGAGACGATGTCGCCGGCGCCGCTGTCGCCGTACGCGGCCGCCAAGCTCGCCTGCGAATATTACATGCAGGCGTTCTATCACTCGTACGGCCTCGAGACGGTGGCGCTGCGCTACTTCAACATCTTCGGTCCGCGTCAGGATCCGAAGTCGCAGTACGCGGCGGTGATCCCGAACTTCGTGACCGCGGCGCTGCACGGGCGCGCGGCGACCATCTACGGCGACGGCGAGACCTCGCGCGACTTCTGCTTCGTGGAAAATGCGATCGAGGCCAACCTGCTCGCGTGCACGGCGCCGGGCGCGGCGGGTGAGGTGTTCAACATCGCCTGCGGCGAGTCGACGTCGCTCAATCAGACCATCGACATCATCGCCGGCATCGTCGGAAAACGCGTGGAGCCGATCCACGAAGCGCCGCGCAAGGGCGACATCCGCTATTCGCTCGCCGACATCGGCAAGGCGCGCAAGATCCTCGGCTACGACGGGCGCGTCAAGTTCCCCGAAGGTCTCGAGCGCACGATTGCCTGGTACAAAGAGAGTCTGTAAAGTCGATCAATGAAATCCATGACTGGCTATGGGCGGGGGACCTGCGAGGTCGCTGGCCGCCGGCTGGTCGTCGAGGTCCGCTCCGTCAATCATCGCTTCCTCGAGCTCAAGCTGCGGCTGCCGTGGGGCGACGCCGCCGTCGAGGCGCACATGACGGCGGCGATCCGCGCGCGGCTCGGGCGTGGGGCGATCACCGTGAGCGTGCGCGACGAAGGCGGCGGCACCGGGCAGGCGGTGCACGCCGACGTGGCGCTGGCGCGGCAATATCATCACGCGCTCGTCGAGCTGCGTACGGCGCTCGGGCTCGAGGAGCCGGTGTCGCTGGCGCTGGTGGTCGCGCAGCCGGGCGTCATCACCGTCGGTGAGAGCGTGAGCGATCCGGAGGCGTTGTGGCGCGCGATCGCGCCCGGCCTCGGGGCCGCGCTCGATGCGCTGGTGGCGGCGCGCGCGCGCGAGGGCGAGGTGTTGCGCGCCGATCTGATCGCGCGGCTCGGGACGCTCGACGTCATGCATCGCGAGCTCGGCGCGCTCACGAGCGAGGCGCCCGATCACCATCGGAAGAAGCTGCGCGATCGGCTGGAGCGTGCGCTCAAGCCGGGCGAAGTCGACGCGCAGCGTCTGGCGCAAGAAGTGGCGATCCTCGCCGACAAGGCCGACGTCACCGAGGAGCTCACGCGCATGGCCGCGCACGTCGCCGAGGCGCGCCGGCTCGCCCAAGAGGACGGCGCCAACGGGCGGCGCTTGGATTTTCTGACGCAGGAGTTGAACCGCGAGGTCAACACCATCGGCGCCAAGTCGCAGTCGGCGACGGTCGCCGCGCGCGTCGTCGATGCCAAGGCGGAGGTCGAACGGTTGCGGGAGCAGATCCAGAATGTCGAATGAGCTGCAGGATCGCGGGCTGCTCCTGGTCGTGTCGTCGCCGTCGGGCGCCGGCAAGACGACGCTGTGTCACCGCCTGATGGCGGAGTTCCCCGAGGTGATGTTCTCGGTCTCGTACACGACGCGGCCGATCCGGCGCGACGAGAAGGACGGCGTCGACTATCACTTCGTCGATCAAGCGACCTTCGACGCGATGGTGCACAAGGGCGAGTTCGCCGAGTGGGCGAACGTGCACGGCAACAAGTATGGGACGACCGTCGCGACGGTGCGCGAGGCGCTCGAGGGCGGGCGCCACGTGCTCTTCGACATCGATTATCAAGGCGCGCGGCAGCTCAAGGCGCGCTTCGAGGCCGAGGCGGTGTTGGTGTTCGTGCTGCCGCCGTCGCTCGAGGTGCTCGAGGAGCGGCTGCGCAAGCGCGCGACCGACGCTCCGGAGGCGATCGAGCGCCGGCTCATCAACGCGCAAGAAGAGTTCAACGTGCTCAAGCAGTACGGGCTCTATCAGTACCTCATCGTCAACGACGATCTCCTACGCGCCTATGATCGGCTGCGCGCGATCTACGTGGGCTCCTTGTGCGCGATCGACCGCATGGGGCGCGTCGCCGAGGAGCTGATTCGCCAATCCGAGCGGCGCCAGCCCTAGCAACTGGCGTCGCCATGCGTTACGTTTAGTCGGCATCCATGATGCGGCTGAATGACATCCTGTCGAAAGTCCAAGCGTATCACCCAGCCGCAGATCTGACCCTCATCCAGCGCGTGTACGAGTTCGCGGCCAAGGCGCACGACGGGCAGCTGCGCCGGTCGGGCGACCCGTACGTCGTGCATCCGCTCGGCGTGGCCGCGACCATCGCGGACTTGAAGCTGGATGTGCCGTCGGTGTGCGCCGGGCTTTTGCACGACTGCGTCGAGGACACGAGCGCGACCACCGAGGACATCTCGAAGTCGTTCGGCACCGAGATCGCGTTTCTCGTCGACGGCGTCACCAAGCTTGGCAAGATTCCGTGGAACAACAAGGAAGAACGGCAGGCGGAGAACTTCCGCAAGATGCTCCTGGCGATGGCGCGCGACATCCGCGTCATCCTCATCAAGCTCGCCGATCGCATCGACAACATGCGCACGCTCGACGCGATGCCGGCGGAGAAGCAGGAGCGGATCGCGCGCGAGACGATGGAGATCTACGCGCCGCTGGCCAACCGGCTCGGCATTCAGTGGATCAAGGTCGAGCTCGAGGATCTCTCGTTCAAATATTTGTATCCGAAGGAGTACGAGGAGCTCGTCGACAAGCTGCAGAAGTATCACCGCGAGCGGCAGACCTACATCGACGAGGTCTCGCAGGTGTTGAAGGACGAGCTCGCCGAGAACGGCATCCAGTGCATGGTGTACGGGCGGCCGAAGCACCTGTGGTCGATCCATCAGAAGATGGTGAAGACGGGACGCGACCTCGAGCAGCTCTTCGACATCGTCGCGTTTCGCGTGCTCGTGGAAAATGTGCGCGCCTGCTACGAGACGCTCGGCGTGGTGCACAGCAAGTGGACGCCGATTCCCGGGCGCTTCAAGGACTTCATCGCGCTGCCCAAGCCCAACATGTACCAGTCGCTGCACACGTCGGTGATCGGCCCGCGCGGTGAGCGCATGGAAGTGCAGATCCGAACGCAGGACATGCATCGCGTCGCCGAGGAGGGCATCGCCGCGCACTGGCGCTACAAAGAGGGGCGCATCGACACGCGCGGCGACGACAAGGATCAGAAACGGTTCGCGTGGCTCCGGCAGCTCATGGAGTGGCAGCGCGATCTGAAGGATCCGACCGAGTTCATCGAGAACGTGAAGATGGACCTCTTCGCCGACGAGGTCTACGTGTTCACGCCGAAGGGCGACGTCAAGGCGCTGCCCAAGGGCGCCATTCCGATCGATCTGGCGTACGCGATTCACACCGAGGTCGGGCATCACTGTAGCGGTGCGCGCGTCAACGGGCTCATCGTGCCGTTGCGTTATGTGCTGCGCAACGGCGACACCGTCGAGATCATCACGTCGCCGAATCAGAAGCCGAACAAGGATTGGCTGAAGTACGTCATCACCTCGTCGGCGAAGGCGAAGATTCGCAATTACATGCGCTCGGCCGAGCGCGAGAAATCCAAGGCGCTCGGGCGCGAGCTCATCGAGCGCGAGTTCAAGAAGTACGGCATCACCATCAACAAGATGCAGAAGTCGGGCGAGATGGACAAAGCGATCGAGGCGCTCAAGGTGGCGTCGTTCGAGGAGCTCTTGATCTCGGTCGGCTACGGAAAAGTGCTGCCGGCGGATTTGATCGAGCAGCTCGTGCCGGAAGCGGAGCGGCGCAAGGTCGAGGCGGAGCCGCCGCCGACGGAAAATCCGGTGCTCAACCTGGTTCGGCGCATCACGCGGCGATCCACGGTTGGAATCAAGGTGGCCGGGGAAGACGACGTGCTCGTGCGCTTCGCCAAGTGTTGCTCGCCGCTGCCGGGCGATCCGATCGTCGGCTTCATCACGCGCGGGCGCGGCGTCACCGTGCACACGCTCGGGTGCTCGAAGGCGGTGGATCAGGATCCCGATCGGCGCGTGCAGGTCGAGTGGGACGGCAAGCTCAAGCAGCCGCGGCCGGTGAGCGTGCAGGTGGTAAGCGCGGACAAGCCGGGCATCCTGGCGTCGCTGTCGCAGTCGTTCAATGACCTCGGCGTCAACATCTCGCAGGCGAACTGTCGCTCGATGGACGATCACAAGGCGATCAACACGTTCACCTTCGCGGTGCAGGATCTCGATCAGCTCAAGACGGTGATGCGCGCGCTGCAGAAGGTCTCGGGCGTGTTTCAAGTCTCGCGCATGTAGCGCGGGGCTGCCGATTAGCGCAGCGCGAGGGCCAGCCAGTAGCCGGCGGCGACGCCGAGCGTAGTGCCGGCGACGAGGGCGGCCGCCCGTGAGGCGCGCAGGCGTAGCGCGTGGCGCACGAAGCGGCGCGACAGGTTCTCGTCGGGCGTGGCGATCGTCTGCGTGCGCTCGGCATCGGGCGGCAACTGCGCGGCATCGAGCAGGGCCGCGCGCAGCGACTCGGCGTCGTCGAAGCGATCCTCGGGCGACTTTTGCAGGCAGCGGCGCACCACGTCGACGAGCACGCGCGGCACCTCGCCCTGTCCGTGATCGCCCGCCACCGAC
>DASXOU010000389.1:0-4842 GCA_036494045.1 Polyangia bacterium
GTCTGGCCGCGCGGCCTGCTCGCGCCGCTCGTGCAGTGGAATCCGGGCGCGCGCAACTTCGACGCGGTCATGATCACGCTGCACTCGAAGAACTTCGATTACACCGGCACGTTCGCGAAGAACGCGACGCCGTTTTTGAACCTGCCGATTCCCGCCGACGTCTGGCACACACTGACCTATTCGAACGAAGGCAAGGGCGACGACATCACGGTCACGCTCGTGTTTGAAGACGTCAGCGGCACAGCGACGGCGATTGGCCCCTACACGATGACCTGGCACGTGGCGCCCGGCACGCTCAAGGGCACCGTCTATTACAACTCGTACGGCACCGCGCTCGTGGTCAATCCGCTGAACACGACGCAGGTCGGCAACTCCGGCGAGGCCAGCTTCGGCACCGCCGCCGGCAACGGCCCGCACTTCGGCGCCGCCACGCTCGCCATCAAGCCGGGCTCGACCGACCCCGTCGTCGTCGCCGGCGTGTACTCGGGCGGCACCGACAAGAGCGGCTGCCGCGTCTGCCACTCGGTCTCGGCCAACGGGCAGAAGCTGGTCACGCAGCACGGCGACAACTACGCCGCCTCGAGCCTCTACGATCTCACGACCGGCGTCGAGACGCCGATGACGGGCACGAAGGACGTCTGGCCCGCGCTCGCGCCCGACGGCAGCTGGTACATGAGCGAGTCGGGCGCGTCGGTAGCGACCGGCGGCGACACGACCTCGCAGGCCTACGCCAACAGCGGCACGATTCAGGCGACGCAGCCGACGATCACGCCGACGGGGCTGCAGGCGACGCTGCCGGTCTTCTCGCCCGACGGCAAGCACCTCGCGTTCAACTTCTGGGGACCGGCGGCGTCGGGCGGCGACAAGAAGTCGCTCGCCGTGCTCGCGTACGATCCGGTGGGCCAGGTCTTCTCGAGCATGACCACGCTGTTCACGCCGACGACGGGCGCGGTGTCGTGGTCGTCGTTCCTGCCGACCAACGACGCCGTCGTCTTCGAGGACGAGCTGGTCTCGGGCAACGGCCAGTTCGCGTACACGTGGAAGACCGGCCAGGGGCAGCTCTACTGGGTCGATCTGGCGACCAAGACGCCGCACGCGCTCGACGCGCTCAACGGCACCAGCTACCTGCCGACCTACGGCGCGCACACCGGCGCCGCCGACGCCAAGCTCAACTACGAGCCGACGGTGAACCCGGTGGTGTCGGGCGGCTACGCGTGGGTCGTGTTCACCAGCCGCCGCCTCTACGGCAACGTCGCGACGACCAGCGCGTACAACTCCGATCCGCGCGACTACGACTGGCAGCACGTCATCACGCCGAAGAAGCTGTGGGTCGCCGCCATCGACATCAACGCGCCCGCCGGCACCGATCCGTCGCACCCCGCGTTCTACCTGCCGGCGCAGGAGCTGTACGCCGGCAACGCGCGCGGCTTTTGGACCGTCGATCCCTGCCACAGCGACGGCACCAGCTGCGAGACCGGCGACGAGTGCTGCGGCGGCTACTGCCGCTCGAGCGGCGACATGGGCCTCATCTGCACCAACCAGCAGCCGAGCTGCTCGCAGGAGTTCGAGAAGTGCTCGACGACGGCCGATTGCTGCGGCGCCGCGGCGGGCATCACCTGCATCAACGGCTTCTGCTCGAAGTCGAGCCCCATCCCGTAGCGCCGGTAGCGTTATTGCCTACATTGACGGGCTTTTGTTCCGGCTCGTACAATTAGGCGACATGGAAAAATTCAAGATCGTCGCGCAGGCACTCCTGCTGTGCGCCGTCGGCTGCAGCCCGCACAGCGAGCACGGCGGCGGCTTCGACTTGTCCGGCGTCGACAACGGCGACGACATGGGGCCGGGCAGCGGCGGCGGCGGCGGTGACATGAGCGGGCCGCTGACGATCTCGCCGCTCGCGCAGCTGCTCACCATCGCGCCCGGCGCGATGCCGACGGTGCAATACATGGCGACGGTCAACGGCGCGTCGGTCGCGCCGGCGTGGACGATCGATCGCGGCGAGCTCGGAACCATCGACGTGTCGAGCGGCCTGTTCACCGCCGCCGGCACGCTCGGCGGCACCGCGACGATCACCGCGACCTACTTGCAAGAGACCGCGACCACGACGGTGACGATCAAGCTGCGGCAGACGCAGAACGGCGATCCCGGTTATCCGGCGCCGGCGCCCGGCGCAGGCGGCTATGGCGGCGTCGGCGGCAACGGTCCGGCGCCGGGCGCGTCGGGTGGACAGACCGGCGTGCTCATGGGCACGCCGATCCTCGACGGCGCGGTGACCATGCTCTATCCCTACGACGCCACGGTTTGGCCGCGCGGCCTGCTCGCGCCGCTTCTGCAGTGGAGCCCGGCGACGCGCACCTTCGACGCGGTGATGCTCACGCTGCACTCGAAGAACTTCGACTACACCGGCACGTTCGCGAAGAACGCGACGCCGTTCGTCAATGTGCCCATCCCCGCCGACGTCTGGCACACGCTGACCTATTCGAACGAAGGCAAGGGCGACGACGTCACCGTCTCCGTCGTCTTCGAGGACACCTCGACGGGAACGGCGACGGCGATCGGCCCCTACACGATGACGTGGCACGTCGCGCCGGGCACGCTCAAGGGCACCGTCTATTACAACTCGTACGGCACGGCGCTGGTGTCGAACTCGGGCGAGCACAGCTGCGGTCCGGGCGAAGACGTCGCCACCGGCCCGCCGCAAAACCTGCCCGCCTGCCACGAAGGAAACGGGCGCGGCACCGGCCCGTACTTCGGCGCGGCCACGTTGGCGATCCAACCGGGCATGACCGATCCGTCGGTCGCCGCTGGCACCACGACCGGCGCGCCCGCCGGCTCGGCGACGACGGGCTGCCGCGTCTGCCACGCGGTCTCGGCGAACGGCTCGCGGCTGTTCACGCAGCAGGGCAACACCGCCGGTTACCCGACCTCGTCGAGCTACGCGCTCACGGCCATGGGCAACACCGAGGCGCCGGTCACGCCGGCGAGCAACGTCGCCTATCCGGCGCTGGCGCCCGATGGATCGTTCTTCATGTCGAGCGTCGGCACCATCGCCGGCGATACCACGACGCAGGCCTACTCGATCGCCGGCGCGCTGCTCAGTCCGCAGCCGTCGCTCGGCAACACTACGTGGACCGCGTTCGCCGCCGGCTTTCCGACCTTCTCGCCCGACGGCAAGCACCTCGCGTTCAATTATCAGTCGTCGAGCGTCGGCGCCACCAAGACCTCGGACGGCAAGTCGCTCGGTGTCCTCACCTACGATCCGACGCAGCAGGTGTTCAACAGCTTCGTCAAGCTCAACACGCCGGCCGCCGGCGTCGACAGCTGGTCGTCGTTCCTGCCGACCAACGACGCGGTCATCTTCGAGAACGAGCTGGCGTCGCCGGCCGGCTTCGGCTTCACGCGCTACAACAACACCGGCTCTTTGTGGTGGGTCGATCTGGCCACGCAGACCGCGCACTCGCTCGACGCCCTCAACGGCAAGCTCGCCAACGGCATGAGCTACCTGCCGACGAGCGCCTCGCACACCGACGACACCACGGTCAACTACGAGCCGACCGTGAACCCGGTGGTGTCGGGCGGCTACGCGTGGGTGGTGTTCACCAGCCGCCGCCTCTACGGCAACGTCGCCACGCTGGCGCCGTGGACCAGCGATCCGCGCAACTACGACTGGACGACGACGTCCAAGGGCATGACGACCAAGAAGCTGTGGGTCGCCGCGATCGATCTCAACGCGCCGCCCGGCTCGGATCCGTCGCATCCCGCGTTCTACCTGCCGGCGCAGGAGCTGCAAGCCGGCAACGCGCGCGGCTTCTGGACCGTCGATCCCTGCCACGCCGACGGCACCAGCTGCGAGACCGGCGACGAGTGCTGCGGCGGCTACTGCCGCCCGAGCGGCGACATGGGGCTCATCTGCACCAACATGCAGCCGAGCTGCTCGCAGGAGTTCGAGAAGTGCACGACGACGGCGGACTGCTGCGGCGCCGCGGCGGGCATCACCTGCATCAACGGATTCTGCTCGAAGTCGATGCCGATTCCGTAACCGTCGCCTCGTCGCTGCGATAGATCGTGCCGCGGATCCAATCCCACAGCGGGATGGTCACGTTGAAGTTCCACTTTTGCATCAGCTCGGGCGCGTGGTGCACGGCGTGATGGCGTCGTAGCCGCTGGATGAGCGCGAGCCGCCCGATGAAGCTGTCGGCCGGCAGGTGATACGACAGGTGCAGCCACTCGTACATGACGACGTAGACCATCGTCGACGCCATGAACAAGAGCGCCGGGTTGCGCAGCCCGAAGCCGAGCCACAAGAGCGCCGGGAAGGGCAGCGCGCCGACCGCCGCGGCCACGATTCCGTAGGCGGGGATGAGCACGAGATGGAACTCGCGCCACGAGCGGATCGACATGTCGTCGGTCACGAAGACCATGTGGTGCTCGGGCGTGTGGCGATCGTAGAGCACCGTGAGCGGCGGCGTGCGCTTGTGCAGGATGTCGCGGTGGATGCGCCATTCGCCGGCGTTGATCACGAGGAACGTCGCCGGAACGGCGAGGAGCTCGAGCGGACGCACGTCGTGCAGCGCGAGCATGCAAGCCGCCAGGATCCCGAGGCCGAACGCCGACGGAACCGCCAGGTGCAGCCACGGGTTGTACCAACGTGGAATGGCAGCGACGAGCCGGGAGCGCAGCTCGTCGCGTCGTGCCAGTGACAACCTTCCCAACGCCTGAGCCATGCCTAGATTCTACACAGAGCGGCGAGAGTGCCAGCTAACCGGGTTAAGGAGGATGAAAATGGCTCAGGGACCGTTCATCAGCGACATCAAAGAGCTGCGCCGCCGCGCGCGTCAACAC